>DAOLDO010000128.1:3699-10632 GCA_035327325.1 Chloroflexaceae bacterium
CGCCCCCACGTGGTCGCCCGGCCCGGGGGTGGCCCCCCTCAGGCTTGCTCGGACGGAGCACTGTGCTGCGTCCGAGCTACGCTGCGGGGTGGGGCGGGCTGGGGCGGCCCAGCGTGGCCGTCCTTACGCCTGATACAGGCAGTACGGGCGCCCCCACGTGGGCGCCCGGCCCGGGGGTGGCCCCCCGTCAGGCTTGCTCGGACGGAGCACTAGGGGCGGGCGACCGGCGCATTGCCCGCTGTAACGCGCTCGGTTATACTAGACGGAGCAGCCGAGGCTGCCGCCGCAACACGTCTCGGGGGAGGTCGGCCTCCCCTGTTTTCTATGCCCCGGGGAGGGACCATGCTCACCATCACACGCGCGCGGGCCCGTCGCGCCCTCGCGACGCTCGCCGACTACGCCACGATCACGCTGGGGGCGCTGCTGGTCGCCCTGGCCGTGCGCGTCTTTCTGGTGCCCAACAACGTCGTCACTGGCGGGCTCACGGGCGTCGCCCAGCTGCTCAGCACCCTGGTCGGCACGCCGGTGGGCCTGGTGGTGCTGGCCCTCAACGTGCCCCTGCTCGTGGTGGGCTGGCGGCGCCTGGGCGGCTTCGTCTTCGGCGCGCGCACCCTCTATGCCATCGTCGTGATGTCCCTGGCGATCGACCTCCTGGCGCCCTACGCGCGCCCCGTCACGGCCGACCCGCTGCTCTACAGCCTCTACGGCGGCGTGCTCGACGGCGTCGGCCTCGGCCTGATCCTGCGGGCCAGGGGCACCGCCGGCGGCACCGACATCATCGCCCGCCTGGTCGAGACTCACCTCGGCGTGCAGCCGGGGCGGACCCTGCTCGGCTGCGACGTGGCCATCTTCGGCGTCGCCTTCTTCACCTACGGCCCCGAGAAGATCCTCTACGCGCTGCTGGTCGCCTTTATCAGCAGCAGGGCGGTGGACTCCGTGCTGAGCGCCGGGCGGGGCTCGCGCCAGGCCATGATCATCACCGAGCGCCCCGAGGGCATCACGGGGGCCCTGCTCCACGACCTCGGGCGCGGCGTGACCGTGCTCGAGGGGGTGGGCGGCTACACGGGCGCGGCCAGGGCCGTGCTGCTCTGCATCGTCAGCCGGTCCGAGGTGGGCGCCCTGAAGGCCGCCGTGGCCGCGGCCGACCCCGGGGCCTTTGTGATCATCGGCGAGGCCGGCGAGGTGATCGGCGAGGGCTTCCGCCCCATGCTGCGCCCGCGCAAGCCGGCTCTGGCCGGCCCGCCCGAGCCGGCCAGCCCGCCCGAGCCAGTTGCATAAACAGGCTCGGGCGTGTACTATATGTACAAGAGCGGATACCAGACAGGTCCCCCATGCGCATCCTCTTCTACACGGGCAAGGGCGGGGTCGGCAAGACCAGCGTGGCGGCGGCGTCGGCCCTGCGCTGCGCCCAGCGCGGCTACCGCACGATCGTCCTCAGCACCGACGCCGCCCACTCCCTCGGCGACTCGCTCGGCGTCGAGCTGCGCGCCGAGCCGACCCAGGTCTTTCCCAACCTCTGGGCCCAGGAGATCAACGCCCTCCACGAGCTCGAGTCGAGCTGGGGCCAGGTCTCGAAGTACCTGGCCGACCTGCTCGCCTGGCAGGGCGTCGAGACGATCGCCCAGGGCGAGCTGTCGGTCTTCCCGGGCACCGAGGAGCTGTTCAGCCTGCTCCAGATCAAGCGCCACTTCGACGAGCAGCAGTTCGACGTGCTGGTGGTGGACGCCGCGCCCACCGGCGAGACCCTGCGCCTGCTCTCGCTGCCCGACATCATGCGCTGGTGGATCGGGCGGCTCTTCCCAATCGCCCGGGCCCTGCTCAAGGTCGTGCGCCCCGTGGCCAAGCGCGTCACCGATATGCCGATCGCCGAGGACGACGTGCTCGCCTCGGCCCAGCAGGCGATTGACGCCCTGGTGGACGTGCGCCACATCCTGACCGACCAGCAGGTGACCACGGCGCGCATCGTGATGAACCTCGAGAAGATGGTGATCCGCGAGGCCCAGCGCAGCCTGACCTACCTGAGCCTGTTCGGCTACGCCGTGGACACCGTGGTGGTCAACCGGATCATCCCGCCCGACGTTGACCGCCACTTCGCCTCCTGGCGCGCGATGCAGCAGGAGTACGCCCCCCAGGTGGACGAGATGTTCACCCCCCTGCCCATCCTGCGCGCCCCCCACTTCCCGCGCGAGATCATCGGCGCCGACGACCTGAGCCAGCTCGCCGACCACCTCTTCGGCGAGCAGGACCCGGCGGCCTTCCTGTACCGCGGCCCCGTGCAGCGCGTCGAGAAGATGGACGGCGGCTACGACCTGATCGTCCCGCTCCCCTTCGCCTCGGAGGACCAGGTGCACCTGGCCCAGAGCGCCGACGAGCTGCTGATCTCGGTGGGCTGGCACCGCCACCGCGTCGTGCTCCCCCAGAGCCTCGCCCGCCTGCGCGCCCAGGACGCCTACTTCGAGAACGAGGCCCTGCGCGTGGTCTTCCGCAAGGGCGCGGCCTGAGGGCTCCCGGCACACGCTTGCGGCGGGCGGCGAGTGATGGTAGAATAGCGCCTAGTGCGCCAGCAGGCGCGTTTTGTTGCGCCGGAGAGGAAGACCCCCCATGGCAGCCAAAAAGGGCAACCGGATTATCATCAAGCTCAAGAGCACGGAAAGCGGCCACAGCTACACGACGATGAAGAATCGCCGCAACGACCCGAGCCGCATCGAGCTGCGCAAGTACGACCCGATCGTGCGCAAGCACGTGACCTACCGCGAGACGAAGTAGGCTTGCGGCTGTCGCCGCGCTTTCCGGGGGAGGTGTCTCAGGGAGGGGTTGCCCCTCCCTGAGACCCTCCCTCGAACTGTAGGACGCGCCATGCGCCTGCTCTTCACGCTGGTGGTGGCCGCCCTGGAGGCCACGGCCGTGAGCCTGCCGCTCACGCTGCTGGCGCCGGAGCCGCCGCCCTGGCCGCTGCTCCTGCTGGCGGTCGCCATGGGCTGGCTGGCCGACCAGCTATCGCGGCGCGGGCCCGTGGGCCGGCAGCGGGCCACCCTGCTCGCCGGCGCCGCCCTGGGCGCCCTGCTGCTGCCCGCCATCTACCTGGGCGGGCCGCTCGCCGCCCTGGGCGCCCTGCTGCCGGGCAGCCCCGCCTTCCTGGCGGCCTACGCCCTGCTGCTGCTCGGCCTCTTCCTCGTCTGGCGCGGCACGCGCCTCGACACGAGCGATAGCGGGGCGATCGGCGAGCGCTTCCGCTGGGCCATGGTCGCGGGCCTGGTCGCCCTGATCCTGGGGGCCTTCGCGGGAGGCGGCGCGCCGCTGGGCGCGCCCGTGGTCCTCTGGCACGTGGCCGGTCTGAACGCCCTGGGGCTCCTGGCCATGGCCCTCGGCCACGCCCAGGACGCGGCGGGCGGCCGCCTCACCGGCCTGAGCTGGCGCTGGCTGGCGACCCTCGCCGCCGCGGTGGCCGGCGTGGTCGCCGCGGCGACCCTCGCCACCAGCCTGGTCGGCGGGGGCGCCGGCGCCGAGGCGGCCCGCACCCTGATCGGGCTCTTTCTGCTGCCCTTCGCCCTGGTCGGCGCGGCCCTGGCCTGGGTCTTCCTCACCCTCTTCGCCGAGCCCCTCGCCGCCCTGCTCAGGGCGATCCTCGCCCAGCTCCAGCTGCTCCAGCTGCCCGAGGGCCCCACGGACCCTGCGGGCGAGGGGCTCGACCCGGTCGGCGGGCCAGTCGAGGTGATCGCGCGTATGGCCGAGGGCGCGACCTTCCTGATGGCGCTCATCCCGATCGTCATCCTTGTCGCGGCGATCCTGCTGCTCCGCAGCCGGCTCCTCCCCCGGGATGCGAGCGACGAGGAGCGCGAGTCCCTCGGCACGGCGGCCGGCCTCGCGGCCGACCTGCGCGACCTGCTGGGGCGCCTGCGCAACCCTTTCGCGCGGCACCTCGAGGGCCTGCGCGGCGCCCTGGCGGCCCTCAAGGGCGACGACCCGACCGCGCGCGCGCGTAGGGCCTACATCGGGCTGCTGCTGCTGCTCGAGGGCCGCGCCCGGCACCGCCCCCCGGCGGCCACGCCGGCAGAGTTCCGCGCCGCCGCCGCCGAGGCGACGGGGGCCCCCGAGCCGGTGGCGGCCCTCACGGCGGCCTACGAGCGGGCGCGCTACAGCCCCGCGGGCGCCACGGCGACCGACGCCGCCACGGCCGAGGACGCGCTACGGGCGCTTGAGCGCGGGGAGCGCTGAGGGCGCCTTATGGCAGGGCCCTGCGGCGGCGCGCGAGGGCCAGCTCGCCCTTGAGGCGGTCGCGCTCGGCCAGGATCTCGCGGTAGGCGGCGTCGGCGCCGGCCTGGGCGACGCGGGCCTCGTCGCGCTCGGCGGTGATGGCCGCGACGCGGCGCCTGAAGGCGAGCAGATCCTGCTGGGCGTGGGCGACCTGGGCGCGGGCGTGGCTGGCCTCGCTGCGGCGGGCGATCAGCTCGGTCTGGAGCCGGTCGCGCTCGCGGCGGGCGAGCTGGAGCTCGTCGAGGATCAGGCGTACCCGTGGCAGGATCACAAAGGCCGTGAGCAGCGCGCCGAGGAGCGCCCCCACGAGCAGGCTCGCGGTGTAGAGCACGGCGAGGTGGCCTTTCTACGGTTGCTTTATAATCTGCAGGGCATCATAACACACAGGCGCGGGCCTGGGAAGCCGCTTAATAATGTTTTAACAGATCTGAATCCGATGAAATCCCTCCCCTTCAGCGCGGCGCGGGCCCGCGCCATCGCGGCCGAGCACCCGACGCCGTTCTACCTGTACGACGAGGCCGGGATCAGGCGGGCGACGCGCGCGCTCGCCCGGGCCTTCGCATGGGCGCCGGGCTTCCGCAACTACTTCGCGGTGAAGGCGACGCCGAACCCGCACATCCTGGCCCTGCTGGCCGAGGAGGGCAGCGGCGCCGACTGCTCCTCGCTGCCCGAGCTGCTGCTGGCCGAGCGGGCCGGGCTGACCGGCGAGGGGCTGATGTTCACCTCGAACAACACGCCCGCCGAGGAGTTCGTCGCCGCGCGGCGCCTGGGCGCCCTGATCAACCTGGACGACCTCGGCCACCTGGACTACCTGGCCCGCCACGCGGGGCTGCCCGCCTTCCTGTCGTACCGCTACAACCCGGGCCCCCTGCGCGAGGGCAACGCGATCATCGGGCGGCCCGAGGAGGCCAAGTTCGGCGTGACTCGCGAGCAGCTCTTCGCCGGCTACGCGGCGGCGCGCGACCGGGGCGTGGCCCGCTTCGGCCTCCACGCCATGGTCGTCTCGAACGAGCTCGACCCCGGCTCGGTCGTGGCCACGGCCCACATGCTCTTCGCCCTGGCCGCCGAGCTGAGCGCGGCCCTGGGGATCGGCTTCGAGCTGATCAACCTCGGCGGCGGCGTCGGCATCCCCTACAGGCCGGAGGACGAGCCGGTGGACCTGGCGACCGTCGGCGCGGGGGTGCGCCGGGCCTACGAGGCGGCCTTCGCCGGCTCCGGGCTCCAGCGCCCGGCCCTGGCCATGGAGTGCGGGCGGACGATCACCGGCCCGCACGGCTACCTGGTGGCGGCGGTGCGCCACCTCAAGACGACCTACAGGCGCTACGCGGGCCTCGACGCCACCATGGCCAACCTGATGCGCCCCGGCATGTACGGCGCCTACCACCACGTCACGGTGCTGGGCAAAGAAGGTGAGCCGGCCACTGAGGTCTACGACCTGACCGGCTCGCTCTGCGAGAACAACGACAAGTTCGCGGTGGCGCGGCCGCTGCCGCCCCTCGCGGTCGGCGACCTTGTGGCCATCCACGACGCGGGGGCCCACGGCCACGCCATGGGCTTCAACTACAACGGCAAGCTGCGCTCGGCCGAGCTGCTGCTGCGCGAGGATGGCAGCGCCCGCCTGATCAGGCGGGCGGAGACGACGGAGGACTACTTCGCGACGCTGGTGGAGTGAGGCTCGGCTGTGCTCGCGGGGGTGAGGGCGAGCGAGGCCGCCCGGCTACACCTCGGTGGCGGCGTCGCGCGAGCGGCCCTGGCCCTCTTTGCGGAGGAAGGTGTCGAGGTCGGCCCGGCGGATCTGGGTAGTGCCCGCGGGCCCCTCGACCGTCGGCAGCCCCCGGTCGATCCACTTGCGCACCGTCTCGTGGTCAATCTCCATCAGGTTGGCGGCCTCCTCGATCGTCAGCAGCTCATCGTTCATAAGTGATCCTTTCCGCCATGGGCTCGGCGCAGCGGTCTTGCTGATGAACGCAGCTGGGGCATCCCAGGGTGGGCGCCCACGTTAGGGCGCCCGTACCTTGATGTCCCGAGTGTCGCGCCACTCGTACCTCTCCGCTGCTCACCATCAGCAGGGGGCGTGCCAGCCGAAAGGTCTCCTGGCCTCACGCCACGGGCACCGGCTCCTTCGGGGGCGGCGCGGGCTCGCGGGCGGGCGCGGCGCGCTGGGGGGGCGGCGCGGGCTGGGGGGCGCGCTCGGCGAGCACGGCGAGGGAGCGGGGCTGGAGCTGGTAGATCTCGCTGGTGGGCTGCCGGCCGCCGTTGGCGGCGGGGTCGGCCGTGTCAATCAGCACCTCCCAGAGGGGGTCGTCGGGCCAGTCGGGCAGGATGAAGGGGATCGGGTCGTGGCCGGCGTTGAAGAGGATGAGCAGCACGTCGTCGTGGACGGGGCGGCCGCGCTCGTCCACCTCGCGCATGACCCGACCGTTGAGCAGCAGGCCGAAGCAGCGCAGCTCGCTGTTGTTCCAGAGGGCGGGGCTGACCTCCTGGCCGTCTGGGCTGAGCCACTCGACGTCGTACTCGGCGCCGCCCGGGTTGAGGGGGCCCTGGAAGAAGCTGCGGCGGTGCAGCAGGGGGGGCTGGCGGCGCAGGGCGATCAGGCGGCGGGGGAAGGCGCAGATCGCCTCGGCCTCGGGGGCGGCGCGCCAGTCGAGCCCCGAGATCTCGTTGTCCTGGCAGTAGGCG
>DAOLDO010000129.1:0-10627 GCA_035327325.1 Chloroflexaceae bacterium
CGGCACTTGGACGGGCAGGATCGGCGGGAGGATGGCGGGGGCCACCCGCCTGTGGCGCCAGGTGCGCGCCCCCGACGGCCAGGAGGGCTACGTCGCCGCCGACTTCCTCGCCCCGGCCCCGTAGAGCCGTCCCGCCAGGGCGTCGCTCCGGGCCTCAGTCGTCCCGCTGCGGCTTCGTGATCGCCGCGCGCCGCGGCGCCCTGGGCGGGGGCGGGCCGAGGGCCAGGGCGAGCACCTCGGCGAGGCCCTCGGCGAGGTGGAAGCGCAGGCGGGCCCGCTGGGCCGCAGGGATCTCCACCAGGTCGCGCCCGTTCTTCTTCGGCAGCACCACCTCGGCCACACCGGCCCGCAGGGCGCCCAGCACCTTCTCCTTCACCCCGCCCACGGGCAGGACGTGGCCGCGCAGGGTCAGCTCGCCGGTCATCGCCACGTCGCGGCGCACCGCCCGCCCGGTCAGGGCCGACACCAGGGCCACCGCGACGGTCACGCCGGCCGAGGGCCCGTCCTTCGGCGTGCCGCCCTCGGGCACATGCACGTGGATGTCGAGCTTGTCGAATCGCCGCGGATCTACGTCCAGGGCGGCGGCATTGGCCCTCACGTAGGACAGGGCGGCCTGGGCCGACTCCTGCATCACGGCGCCGAGGGAGCCGGTGAGGGTGAGCTGGCCCTTGCCCTCCATGAGCGAGACCTCGACGGGCATCGTCTCGCCGCCGACGCCGGTGTAGGCCAGCCCCGTGGCCACGCCCACCTGGTCGCGCGCCTCGGCGACGCCGACGTCGTGGCGGGGCGGGCCCAGCAGCTCCTCCACGAGGCGCGGCGTGATAACCCGGGGGTAGGCGCGGCCCTCGACCACCCGCCGGGCGGTCTTGCGGCAGACGGCCCCGATCTCGCGCTCCAGGTTGCGCACCCCGGCCTCGTAGGTGTAGCCGCGGACGATCGTCGTGAGCGTCGCGGCCTGGAAGCGCAGGGTCCCCGCCGGCAGGCCCGCCGCCTCGTGCTGGCGGGGAACGAGGTGGCGGCGGGCGATCTCCACCTTCTCGTCCTCGGTGTAGCCGGGGAGGGTGATCACCTCCATGCGGTCGAGCAGGGGCTCGGGGATGTCGTCAATGAAGTTGGCCGTGGTGACGAAGAAGACCTGCGAGAGGTCGAAGGGCAGGTCGAGGTAGTGGTCGGCGAAGCTCTGGTTGTGCTCGGGGTCGAGCACCTCAAGCAGGGCGTCGGCCGGGTCGCCGCGGAAGTCGGCCCCCAGCTTGTCTACCTCGTCGAGCATAAAGACCGGGTTGAGGGCGCCGGCCTCCTTGATGCGCTGGATGATCCGCCCTGGCATCGCGCCGACGTAGGTGCGACGGTGGCCGCGGATCTCGGCCTCGTCGCGCACCCCGCCCAGGCTGAGCCGCACGAAGGGGCGGCCGACGGCCTCGGCGATGCTGCGGCCCAGGCTGGTCTTGCCGACGCCGGGCGGGCCGACCAGACAGAGGATGGGGGCGCGCATACCGTTGCCCGCCAGCTGGCGCACGGCGATGAACTCGACGATGCGGTCCTTGATCTTGGCCAGACCGAAGTGGTTGCGGTCGAGGGTGGTCGCGGCCTCGCGCAGGTCCACATGGCCCTCGGCGAGCCGGCCCCACGGCAGGCTGAGCACAAGGTCGAGGTAGGTGCGCGTGACGGTGTGCTCGGGCGTGACCTGCGGCATGCTCTCGAGCCGGCCGAGCTCCTCGTCTACGCGAGCGCGGGCCTGCTCGGGCAGCTGGGCGGCGGCCGCCCGCGCCCGCAGGGCGACCAGATCGCGCTGGGCCGGCTCCTCCTGGCCGAGCTCGCGCTGGATGACCTTGAGCTGCTCGCGCAGGAAGGCCTCGCGCTGGCCGCGGTCAACCTCTTTCTGGACCTGGGACTGGATGCGGCTCTCGAGCTCGAGCAAGTCCAGCTCCTGGGTGAGCAGCGCCGAGACGCGGTGCAGGCGCTCCTCCGGGTCCACGGCCTCGAGGATCTGCTGGCGGCCGGCGACGCCGATCGCCAGGGTCGAGGCGATCAGGTCGGCCAGGCCGCCGGGGTCGGCGACGTTGAGGGCGGTGACGTAGGCGTCGTCGGGCAGGGTGCGCGAAAGGCGCACGACCTTCTCGTAGAGGGCCAGGGCGGCGCGCATCATCGCCTCGATGGCGATGGTGTGCTCGCCCTCGGGGTACAGGGGGACGGCCCGGGCCCACAGGGTCGGGCCCGCCACGGGGCCCACGACGCGCATGCGGCGGCGGCCCTCGAGCACCACGCTGGTGGAGCCGTCGGGCAGCTTCCGCGAGCGCTGGATGCACGCCTCAACGCCGACGGCGTAGTGGTCGCCGAGGCTTGCGCCGCCGAGGCCCATGTCGCGGCGGGCCAGGGCGAGGACGATCGAGTCGGCGGCGCCGGCCTGCTCGAGGGCGGCGATGGCCTCGTCGTCGGCGAGGAAGACCGGGGCCACCATGTGGGGGAAGAGGACCGTGTCGGGGAGGGACAGTACGATCAGGTCGCGCTCGGCGGGGGTGTCGCCGAGCGCCTTGTGGGCGCCGGCGGAGGGAAAGTTAAAAAGAACGGCCGTCTCCTCTCTCACAGCAGCCTCCCGTGGGGCTCTGGCCCCTGGCCCGCGACGGGCGGGCGACTGGGCTGATTATAGCACACGCCCTGGCCGCCAAGGCCCTGTTTAGGGCACTAGAAAGCTGTGCATTCAGTTGCGAATGGGGGGCGCGCAGCTTGACAGCACCGGGCCTTTACGCTACAATCCAACGGTGCGCGGCGCCATGGGCCAATGTAGCTCAGTTGGTAGAGCAGCTGTTTCGTAAACAGCCGGTCGGCGGTTCGAGTCCGCCCATTGGCTCCACTCGTTAAGGCATTGCAATGCGGAGGGCCGGAGCGATCCACGTGGTCGCCCCGGCCCTCGGGCTGTAAATGTAGCCTAAAATGTAGCCTAACTCGCCGGAAGGCGTGGACGACGACGGACAAAACTCGGCGCTTACGGCCTCTGATCCTCGTCCGACTCCTCCTCTGACTCCTCGTCCGACTGCTCATTCAACCCCCCCTGCTTGTCCGCCTCCCCCGCTTCCGACTCCTCTCCCGCCCGCGCTTTGGACTGCTCCTTCGAGGACGTGCCAGACCCGCCGAGGAGCGCGTCGAGCTTCGCCGCGGCGTCACGCTGCGTTTCGGGCAGCACGTGGGCGTAGGTGTTCATCGTCACGCTGATCTGCGAGTGGCCGAGCAACTCCATCACCACGCGGGGGTGAACGCCCTGGGCAATGAGGAAGGTCGCACAGGAGTGGCGCAGGTCGTGGAAGCGCAGCCGCCCCGGCAGACCGGCCTTCTTGAGCAGCCCCTTGAAGTGGCGCTGCAGATTGCGGGGCGCCAGCGGTGTGCCCACCTCGGAGGGAAAGACGAGGTCGTGCTCCTGCCACTCGGCCCAACCCTCCTGCTTTTCCTGCTGCTGTGCCGCCTGGTGGGCTTTGAGCGAGCGGAGCAGCAGCGGGGTCAGCGGCAACGTGCGGGCGCTCGCCTCGGTCTTCGGCGTGACGCGCTGGATGGTGCCGCCGATCTGCTGGATCGCCCCGCTGATGCGGATGGTGCGCTTCGCAAAGTCCACGTCCTCCCAGCGCAGCCCGAGCACCTCGCCCTGGCGCAGACCGAGCGAGAGCGTGAGTCGGTAGAGCTGCTCCAGGCGGTGGCCGGCGACGGCGTCGAGGAGCTGCTGCGCCTGCTGCTCGGTGAGCGGCGCGATCTTGAACTTCTCGACCCGCGGCCCGTCGACGACCAGGGCGACGTTGCGTGACACCTTGCCCCAGCGCAACGCCTGGTTGAGGGCCTGGCTGAGCACGGCGCGCACGTACTGGACCGTGCGTGGCGCCAGCCGTTTGCCGTCGGCCTTGCTCGGCTCAAGGAGCGTGTTGAGCATCGTCTGGACGTGCTCGGGCGCGAGCTTGGTGAGTTGGTAGCGCCCAAGGTACGGAACGAGATAGAGGCGTACCATCTGCTCGTAGCTATGGTAGGTCTTGGCTTTGCGCTGCGGCTTGATGCTCTGCTCCAGCCAGTTCTCGAGGAACTGCTTGACGGTCTGCCGCTCGGTGACAACATTCACGCCGGCGTCGAGCTCGCGCTGGAGGGCCTTGAGCTTATCGGCGACCTCCTTGCGGGTTGCACCATAGACCACTTTGCGCTTGCGCTTGCCATTGATGATGCCGACGTTCATCGAGCCGCACCAGCGACCGTCCTCGCGCTGGTAGATGCCGCCTTCACCCTGCCCTCGGCGCTTCTTGGACATACGCACCTTCCTCTATTCGTAAAAGTGTACCGCTTGTGTACGTATCCCCGAGCAGGGGATATGCACGCTGCGTGGCTGACGAGATTAGGTGAGGGGGTCGGTGTGTGTTGCCACCCACTCGCGGATGGCGGCCAGCGGGATGCGCCGGGCCGTGCCTCGTCGCACCGAGGGCAGCTCGCCGGCGTCCATCATCTCGTAGATCGTCGAGCGGCTGAGGCTGAGCATGTGCGCCGCCTCCTCGACTCGCACCAGGAGCGGCTCAACCGCTGTTGCCCGCTTCGTTGTCTCAAGCGCCGCGTGCTCGTTCATCCTTGTGCTCCCCGTCGCTGCGCGCCGTGTGGTGCGCTGGCGTGTATGCAGTTTGAAAAGAGGCTGCGGACAGCATACAAAGCGATGAAGCGCTTGCGAAGGAGACAAAGGGGGTGAAAAGCGTGGCATCTTGGGCGACAACACTAGCTTGAGAAGCCCAGACCGCGCTCGCGGAGCGAGACATACCGATTTCGACAGAGAATCAGATGGTCAAGCACGTCGATATCAAGCAGTTTGCCCGCCTCGACGATTTGGCGCGTCACTAAAACGTCCTCTGGCGAGGGGGTCGGGTCGTTTGACGGGTGGTTATGCGCCACGATCAGTGCCGCACTGTTGCGCCGAACGGCATCGCGAAAGACCTCACCGATGCGCACCTGGGCGCTGTTCACCGAGCCGACGTAGATTGTCGCGAGCTGCTGGACGCGATTCTTGGTGTCGAGCAGCACGACTCGTAGCTGCTCCTGCTCCAGGTGGCCCATCTCCAGCATCAGCAGGCCTGCCACGTCAGCGGGCGACTTGATCTGCGGCCGCTCGTCGATGCCGGCGATCAGCAGCCGTCGCCCAACCTCCAAGGCCGCCTTGAGGGTGGCGGCCTTGGCCTCGCCGATGCCGCGCTGCGTACAGAGCTCGCGGTGGTCGGCGCGGAGCAGCCCCGACCAGCCGCCATAGCGCACCAGAAGCTCCTGGGCCAGCTGCACCACGTCGGTGCCGCTCACGCCCACGCGGATTAGCACTGCCAGAAGTTCGGTGTCGCTGAGCGCCGCCGGCCCAGCATCACGCAGCCGCACATCAGGCTGCTCGGAGAGTGGAAGCTCGCGGAGACGCATCAGTGGCCTCCGTGAGTGGTGGTGAGCGACCCTTCCATCGATGTACCCTTTCCCGGTTCGCCTCGAAACCTGGGCCCACCGAACCAGCCGCTCAGCGGCTGGTAGGCACATTGGGGATTGCCGGCATCATCGCGGCAGACAACAGCAGGGCGTCAGCCGGGTGCCGACGCCCTGCTTGTCGTGGGTTGGGTCGTGAGGGCGCTAAAACAGCGAGAGCTGCTGCATCTCTTCGGCTGGAGCCGACACCGGACGCTGGGGCCGATGTTTGCCGGCGCGCGGCAATGATCCAGCCTGGCTCTGTGCAGGTTGGCTCCCCTGCTGTGCGGTGCTCGACTCAGTGAAGCACGACGATACGCAGCTTGGAGTGCAATAAATCTCCTGCTCGGCTGCAGCTGCCATCAGCGCGAGCGAGGCTGTCGCCGGCGGAATGACCGGCAATGGCACGCCCCATCCGTCTTCAGCGCCGTCCTCATGCGCCAAGGCGAGCAGTTGCTCCGCAAGTTCGGCATCGCTTGAGGTCGTCGACTTCGGTGTGCTCGTCTCCTGCCCGCTCGCTGATGCCTGAGCCGGCTGGGCGCTGGCCTCTTCGGCTGCGGCGAAGGCGGCGTTGATGACGTTCAGCTCGCTCACCGCCGCGTCGTAGGTCGTCTGGCCGTCCCACTGCTCAAGCCGGACGAGCTCGCGGTCAATGGTGATGACACGCTCCTGTGAAACCGCGATCCGCTCGTGCAGGCGCTCCAAGATGGCTGGAATCTCGCTCACCGTGTGGCCTACACTTTGCCAGATGCCGGCGTCCGTCCTCGCGGAGAGGCCGTCGAGGAGCGTGCCGTCGGGAAGGGTCAGGCTGAGCTCGGCGGCAAAGACAGCGTGGACCTGCACAACGATGTCGAGGCCCTGGTAGCGTGCAACGACGCCACGGAGATGCCGGCGCTGGAAGGCTGCGGCGCTCTGGTACTCGTGCATGAGTCTCCGCACTGCCGCGCCGGCCTCAGCTCTCACGGTACAGGCATCGAATGCCTCGCTGCCAATCCCCCTGGCAACCTGTGCTGAAAACGGCTCGCGAGGGTGCTCGGCGACGATCGCCTCCGCCTGCGCCCACTGCGCGCATCGGCGCTCTATCCGGTGAATCTCCTCCTCGGTGAAGCGCCGCTCGCTCTGGAGATTTCGCCGGGTGTCGAGCCAGACGGCCCGCACGCGCTCCAGCCGGGCGACTTCGGCCTCCAACTGCACCTTGCGCACGATCTGCGGGTTGCCGCTCGCGATCGCCTTGATTTCCGCGGCCGAGAGCACCACGTCCGATACGTCCTCAACCGTCCGGGCTGTGATCTCGCCGGCCAGAGCCTGCTCGATGAAGCGCGCCTTGCGCTCGACACCCTGGAACATAAAGGCGTCGAACGAGCCCTCGGTGAGGTAGGTGAAGATGTAGCAGGCAGGCCACATATTGCCTTGGCGAAGAATGCGACCGTGGCGCTGCTCCAGGTCACCGGGGCGCCACGGGCAGTCGAGGTTGTGCAGGGCGATCAATCGCTGCTGGACATTCATTCCGACCGACATTTTGGCCGTCGAGCCCAGGAGTACCCGCACGCGGCCCTCGTTCATTGCTGCGAACAGGGCGTCGCGCTGGGCTTTGGTTGCACAGTCGTGGATGAAGGCGATCTCGTCGCGAGGTATGCCCTGATTGATGAGGCCGTCGCGGATCTCGTAATAGACAAAGTTGCTGAGCCAGCGCTCCTCGGCCGTCTCGCCCTCGCCCGCCGCCTCGGCGCCCTCGCCCTCCAATTCAGCCGCAGTCAGACGCGTCGGTGGGTCGTCCGCTCCCCTTCCACTACCTTTCGGCGTAGCGAGATCGCAGAAGATGAGCTGGGTGCCCCGCAGCGGCGTGTAGGTGTGGTACAGCTCGGCGACGTTGGCGACGAGGGCGGCGATCTTGCTCCAGCGCGGCCGCGGGGCCCTCGGTACGACGAGTCGGATGTCCAGGGCGGCCTTGCGCCCGTCCGCCACGACCTTGAGCATGTTGTCGATCGTGGGGGCGACGCGACCATTGCGCACGTTCTCGGCCCGGGCGGCGAGCGACCGGACGTAGCGCTTGAGCGTGGCCGAGGGTGGCACGACCACCGGAATGACCTTGCCGGTGACCAGTTCCGGCTCGGGCAGGCCCATCTGCGCCTTGGTGCGCAAATTCAGGACCTGGCGCCACATCGCCGACATCTCGGGCAGGTTGACGAAGGTCGCTAATCGCGTCGTATACCTGAAGCCGCTGCCGTCGGGCTTCATCTCGAAGGCCATCGTGGGTTGGGCGTACAGGGAGACCCACTCATCGAAGTGGTGAATGCCGGCAGCCTCCAGCTGCGCCTGCTGAAGATAGAGTTGCATCACGTAGGCTTCGCCGATCGTGTTCATGATCGGGGTGGCGGTCAGGAACACCACCTTGCGCTGGCGGCGCAGCAGGTCCCAGGTCTTGATGCGCATATCCAGCGCCCGCTGGCTGTGGGCGGTAGGCAGCCCGGCGATGTTGGTCAGGCGCGTCGGTACGTGCAGATTCTTATGCTCGTGCGCTTCATCGACAATGAGCATGTCGAGGCCGAGCTCCTCCCATGTGATCGTGCGGGCGCTGTCGCGGGTGATCGCGTCGGCCATGCCTTGGAGGCGCTCGTCGAGCTTCTTGATCGCCCGCTCGATCTGTTTGAGGGAGCGCTTCTCGTCGCTGCTGGCGGCCGTGGCGCGCTGCTCCTCCAGGTAGGCTCGTAGCCGGTCGGTCTCCTGGTCGCGGAAGCTCGTTACGAGGTCGACACTCAGCGGGAGCAGCTTGAAGCTGGTGTGCGCGATCACGACCAGGTCCCAATCTCCCGTGGCGATGCGGCTCAACACGGTGCCCCGGCGCTGCCCGGTGAAATCCTCGGGGGCCATCGCCAGCACCTTGATGCCGGGGTAGAGCCGCCGGGCCTCGCTCGCCCATTGTCCAACAAGGCCGTTCGGTACGACCGCAAGGGCCTTGGCGCAGAGGCCAAGCCGACGAGCTTCAACCGCGGCTGCAATCGCCGCGAAGGTTTTGCCGCCGCCCACCGCAAAGCCGAGCAGCGTGCTGGGCTGCTGGAGGATCTGCCAGACCGCGCCCTTTTGATAGTCCGCCAGGTCGCCGTCGCGCAGCAGCGTCGTGTTGATGCCAGGGAAGGATAGGTGGCTGCCGTCGTAGTCGCGTATTCGCACGGAGTTGAAGCGGTTGTTGTAGAGCCGGCACAGCTCGTCGGCGCGGGCGGGCTCATCCCAGACCCAGCGCTGAAACGCCTGGGCGATCTCCTGCTGCTTCTCCTGGGCGGCGACGGTTTCCGCCGGGTTGAGCACGCGCTTCTCGCGGTCGCCGACGGTGATCAGGTCGTAGACCGAGACCGGCACGCCGCGCAGCGAGGCCTGCAGGATGTCGATAGCGTCGGCGCGCTTCGTACCCCAGCGCGTCGTCGCCTCCACGGCGTTCGCGCCCTGCCTTCCGGGGTCGGAGAGCGCCCACTCGCCCAGCGAGGAACGGTAGGCCGCTTCGCCTGTCCAGGCGGGGAGCAGACTCTTGATGAAAGCCGTGACCACCTCGCCGGGAAGCCAGAAAGCGTTGAGGTTGACGATGATCTCCCTCGGCCCAAGTGGTGCGGGCTGGACAGCCTGGAGTGCGGACACATTGCGCTCGAATGCCGGGTCGCGCTCGGCCCACGCCTGGGCATCGCGCAGCTTCGCCACCACATTGCCGCTGAGGTAGACGTCGGCGAGCTCGTATTGCTCGGTCCCTGGAAGCTGGTAGATCCGCTCACCGAGCGCCTCGATCACGGTGCCCGGCGTCTGGCCGGCAAGGGTGGCGACGTAGCCGATGTCGAGGCCGCCGCGCTCGTCGAGGCAGCGCAGCAGCGCCTCGGTGGGGGTGAGCGTGCCGGGGAGTGCCGGCTGGTGCGGTCGCAGCGTGCGCTCGCGGAAGATACGCTCGCGGTCGGCGAGCCAGCGCCCGCTCGGCGTGCGGCGCGGGTTGCGCTCCAGGGCGAGCAGGAACTGGAGCTCGGGCAGATCGCCGAACAGCCGCTGGTTGCGCGGATCGTGGATGACGCCGTACTGCCAGACGAAGCCCTCGTACACCCGATTCAGCTCGGCCCGCGCCGCGTCAGCCTCGGGCGCATCAGCGAGCTCGGCCTTGATCACGGCCTTGGCCGCGTTGTAGATTTGGGCGAGGCCGGTGGCGCGCTCCTGGGTGACACCGCCGAGTGCGGGGATAGCGATCTGCTCGGCTCGCCGCTCGTGCAGGGGTGGTGGTGCTGCCGACAACGTCGTCTCAATGGCTTCGCCGGGCAGGTAGGGTGCAAGCAGCTGAGATGGGAGAAGCGCGGCGAGCCGTGCGCTGAGGGTGTCGGCGAGATCGCCAGGCGGGGGAGGAACCTGGAGCCAGAGGCTGTTGTCGCTGACGACGACGGTGGGCTGGCCGAGCACCCGCTCCGGCTCGTCGAGCCAGCACTGGTTGACGGCCACGCGGGCCGCCGCCAGCTCCTCGGGATCCTTGATCTCCCGTGTGTAGCGCGAGCCGACCGTCATCGAGCGGTGGTCAGAGGAGCGGGCGTACTCGGCTTCGGCGGTGGCGAGCCAGCGCGGCTCCTCCGGCGCGGGCCGTGGCTTCTTCTGGAGAATGAGCAGATCGGTGGCACTCTCCGAGCCGCTGATGCGCCGAAAGACGCCGTTGGGTAGGCGGAAGGAGCCCAGGAGCGTGGCCTGCTCGGCCAGGAACGATCGCACGCCGCGGGCCTGCTTGTCCAAGGTACCCCAACTCGTCAGGAAGACGACCAGGCCACCGGGACGCACGAGGCGCAGTGCTTTAGCAAAAAAGTAGTCGTGAATTTGGCCCCGAAGTGCCGCAGGGATCTGCGGGTCGTGGACGCGCAGCTCGCCGAAGGGTACGTTCGAGATCGCCAGGTCGAACCCGTTGGGTGGAAGGTCGACGCGCTCGAAGCCGACGCCGGCGTGGAGGGTGACATCAGGGTGGATGTGACCGAGGATTCGTGCCGTCACCGGGTCGAGCTCGACCGCTGTGATCTCGGCGCGCTCGCGCAACTCCGGCGGCATCACCGAGATGAAGTGGCCGACACCGGCGGCGGGCTCGATAATCCGTGGGTGCTCGATGCTGCCGAGGCCGAGCTGCTCGACCGCCTGCCAGATCGCGGCGTCGAGCGGGAGCGGTGTGTAGAAC
>DAOLDO010000130.1:0-10571 GCA_035327325.1 Chloroflexaceae bacterium
CGTGGACAGCGGGCGCTTCCCCTGGGACCAGGGGGACTTCCCGCAGCTGCTGGAGCCGAGCAAGGGCTATCACGGCATCCGTTTCTTCGAGACCTTCGGCGACTTCGCCTTCATCATGAAGGCCAGGGTGGAGGGGCTACGCGACATGGGGCCGGCCCTGAGCCCCTTCAACAGCTTCATGTTCCTCCAGGGGCTCGAGACCCTGGGCCTGCGCATGGAGCGCCATGTGGCCAACGCCCGTGCCGTGGCGGGCTTCCTGAAGGAGCACCCGGCGGTCGAGTGGGTCAACTACCCGATCTTCGCGGACAGCCCCTACTACGCCCTGGCCCAGCGCTACACGCCGAAGGGCCCGGGCGCGATCCTGACCTTCGGGGTGCGGGGCGGGCTCGCGGGCGGGCGGCGGCTGATCGCCGCGCTGCAGCTCTTCTCGCACCTGGCCAACGTCGGCGACGCCAAGAGCCTGGTCATCCACCCGGCCAGCACGACCCACCAGCAGCTCAGCGCCGACGAGCAGCGGGCGGCGGGGGTGCTGCCGGAGATGATCCGCCTGTCGGTGGGCCTGGAGGACGCCGAGGACCTGATCTGGGACCTGGAGCAGGCCCTGCGCCAGGTGGAGGGCTGAGCGATGACCATCCCCGCGGGCGCGGTGAGCTCGGGCTCGCCGGTGAACCAGACCGACTTCGCGACCACGGCCTTCGAGCGGCTGAGCGTGCTGCAGCGCTACAGGACGATCGCCATGGTCGGCCTGTCGAGCAACCCGTACCGGCCGAGCCACTTCGCGGCGATCTACATGCTCGCGGCGGGCTACAACGTCATCCCGGTCAACCCGCGCGAGCGGGAGGTGCTGGGGCGGCCGTGCTACCCGTCGCTGCGCGACGTGCCGGAGCCGGTGGAGATCGTGGACGTCTTCCGCGAGCCGGCGGCGGTGCCGGCGATCGTGGAGGAGGCGATCGCGGTGGGCGCGAGGGTGCTGTGGCTGCAGCTGGGGGTGATCCACCTGGAGGCGGCGCGGCGGGCGCGTGACGCGGGGCTCGAGGTGGTGATGGACGCCTGCGTGAAGATCGAGCACGCCCGCTTCTTCGGCGGCTTGCAGAGCATCGGGCTGAACACGGGCGTGATCAGCGCGCGGCGGCTGCCGGGGTAACGTAAAGACGCCCCGGCGGGGCGTCTTCACGGGGGATGTGGGGGGCGCGCTACACCCCGGCGGCCCGGCGCAGGGCCTCGACGCGGTCGAGGCGCTCCCAGGGGAGGTCCACGTCGGTGCGGCCGAAGTGGCCGCCGGCGGCGGTCTGCTTGTAGATCGGGCGGCGCAGCTCGAGGTCACGGATGATCGCGCCGGGGCGCAGGTCGAACACCTCGCTCACGGCCTTGATGATCACCTCGTCGGCGACCTTGCCGGTGCCGAACGTCTCGACATTGAGCGAGAGGGGCCGCGCCACGCCGATCGCGTAGCTGACCTGGAGCTCGACCCGGTCGGCGAGGCCGGCGGCGACGACGTTCTTGGCGACCCAGCGGGTCGCGTAGGCGGCGCTCCGGTCAACCTTCGACGGGTCCTTGCCGGAGAAGGCGCCGCCGCCGTGGCGGGCGACGCCGCCGTAGGTGTCCACGATGATCTTGCGCCCGGTGAGGCCCGTGTCGCCCATGGGGCCGCCGATCACGAAGCGGCCTGTGGGGTTGACGAAGATCTTGGTCGCGTCGTCGAGCCACTCGGCGGGGATCTCGGCCTTGATCACGTGCTCGATCACATCGGCGCGGATCTGCTCCTGGCCGACCTCGGGGGCGTGCTGGGTGCTGATCAGGACCGTGTCCACGCGCGCGGGCTTGCCGTAGCTGTACTCGACCGTGACCTGGCTCTTGGCGTCTGGGCGCAGGTAGGTGAGCGTGCCGTCCTTGCGCAGCTTCTCGATGCGGCGGATCAGCCGGTGGGCCAGGGCGATGCTGGCGGGCATGAGCTCGGGCGTCTCGTCGCAGGCGAAGCCGAACATCATGCCCTGGTCGCCGGCGCCGACGGCCTCGACCTCGGCGTCGCTCATGCGGCCGTCCTTGGCCTCGAGGGCCTTGTCAACGCCCATGGCGATGTCGGGCGACTGGCCATGGACGGCGACCATCACGCCGCAAGTGTCGGCGTCAAAGCCGTACTCGGCGCTGGTGTAGCCGATCTCCTTGACCGTCGTGCGCACGATCTCCTCGATCGGGATGTAGCCCTTCTCGTAGGTGATCTCGCCGAGGACCACGATCAGGCCGGTGGTGGTGGCGGTCTCGCAGGCCACGCGGGCGCGCGGGTCGTGGCTCAGGAACGCGTCGAGGATCGCGTCGCTGATCTGGTCGCACATCTTGTCGGGGTGCCCGCTGCTCACGCTCTCGCTCGTGAAGTAGAAGCGGGGGGAGCTGATGAATGTGTTGGACATGGGTGAATCCTTCCTGGGGACGCAGCACGCTGCGTCCTTACTGGGGCGCGGCGCGCTGCGTCCGGACGTTGGTCGGCGAGTCGTCACCGTAGCCCGGCCAAGCGCTTACGTCCCTTCCTGCCACGAGCTCAGGTAGGCCTCCTGCTCGGGGGTGAGCACGTCAATCCGGACGCCCATGGCGTGGAGCTTGAGGGCGGCGATCTCCTTGTCGAGCTCCTTGGGCAGGGCGTGGACGCCGACGGGCAGCTTGCCCTTGTGCTTGAGCAGGTACTCGCCGGCCAGGGCCTGGTTGGCGAAGCTCATGTCCATCACGGCGCTGGGGTGGCCCTCGGCGCTGGCCAGGTTGACCAGGCGGCCCTCGCCGATCAGGTTGATCTTGCGGCCGTCGTTGAGGATGTACTGGTCCACGAAGGCGCGGGGCTGGCGCTTCTCGGCGCTGATCGCCTCGATCGCGGGGATGTTGATCTCGACGTTGAAGTGGCCGCTGTTGGCGATCACGGCGCCGTCCTTGAGCACCGCGAAGGTGTTGCTGTCGAGCACGTGCTTGTTGCCGGTGGCGGTGACGATGAAGTCGGCCAGCGGGGCGGCCTGCTCCATCGGCATCACGCGGAAGCCGTCCATGGTGGCCTCGAGGGCCTTGACCGGGTCAATCTCGGTGACGACCACATTGGCGCCGAGGCCGCGGGCCCGCTCCGCGATGCCGCGGGAGCACCAGCCGTAGCCGGCCACCACGAAGGTCTTGCCGGCCAGCAGGATGTTCGTCGCCCGGATCAGGCCGTCCAGGGTGCTCTGGCCGGTGCCGTAGCGGTTGTCGAACATGTGCTTGGTATCGCTGTCGTTGACCGAGATCACCGGGAAGGGCAGCACGCCCTCGGCGGCCATGGCCTTGAGCCGGATCACGCCGGTGGTGGTCTCCTCGGTCGAGCCGACCATGTCCGCGATCAGGTCGGGCCGGTCGCGCAGAATACCGGTCACCAGGTCGGCGCCGTCGTCCATGGTCATCTGCGGGTTGTGGTCGAGGGCGGCCTTGATGTGCTGGAAGTAGACCTCGTTGCTCTCGCCCTTGATCGCGTAGACCGGGATCTCCTCGTAGGCGACCAGGGCGGCGGCCACGTCGTCCTGGGTGCTGAGGGGGTTGGAGGCGCAGAGGACGATGTCGGCGCCGGCGACGGAGAGGGCCCGCATGAGGTTGCCGGTCTCGGTGGTGACGTGCATGCAGGCGCTGACCTTGAGGCCGGCGAGGGGGCGCTCGCGCTCGAAGCGCTCCTTGATCAGGCGCAGGACGGGCATCTCCTGCTCGGCCCAGTCCATGCGCTTGCGGCCCTGCTCGGCCAGGCTGAGGTCCTTGATGTCGTACGACTTGGTCATTGGTGCTGTGCTCCTTGTTGCGACGCAGCGCGCTGCGTCCTGTCGGCCGGGTTGCGACGCAGCGCGCTGCGTCCGTCGGGGGATGGTGGGCTACGGGGCTACGACGACGGGCCGGCCCTCGCGGGCGCTGCGCAGGAGCGCGTCGATCGTGGCGGCGTTGTCGAGGGTCTCGGCCAGGGGCATCTCGGGCAGCCCGGTCGCGCCGTGGCCGGCGGCCACCAGGGCGCTGAAGCCCTCGGCCTCGAGGCGGAAGTGCTCGGCGGGCGGGACCTCGACCAGCTCGATCTGGTCCTGGGCGGCGCCGCGGACCAGCCTGATCAGGGTGGGCCGGTTGGCCGGGACGGTGAAGACCTCGTCGAGCTCGAGGATGCCGTCGCTGCCGACCACCTGCAGCTGGTGGTGGCGCGAGGCCCTGAGGCTGCAGGCCACCTGGGCCAGGGCGCCCGAGGGGTACTCGAGTGTGCCGGCGAGGGTCTCGTCAACCCCGGAGGGGGCCCAGGTGGCGGCGGCGAAAGCGCGGGCGGGGCGCTGGCCTACGACCATGCGCGCGGCGTTGACGCAATAGCAGCCGACGTCCATCAGGGCGCCGCCGGCGAGCTCGGCGGAGAGGCGGACGTTGGCCGGGTCGCTCACGCTGAAGGCGAACGAGGCGCGGACGAGGCGGACCTCGCCCACTGCGCCGGCGGCCAGCAGCTCCTGGAGGCGCAGGGTCTGGGGGTGGAAGCGGTACATAAACGCCTCCATCAGCCAGACGCCATGCCGGCGGGCGGCGGCAAACATCTGCTCGGCCTCGGCCGCGCTGGTGGCGATGGGCTTCTCGCAGAGCACGTGCTTGCCGGCCGCGGCGGCCCTGGCGGCCCACTCGGCGTGGAGCGCGTTGGGCAGGGCCAGGTAGATCTGGCCCACCTCGGGGTCGGCGAGCAGGGCCTCGTAGCTGCCGTAGCCGCGGGGGATGCCGAGCTCGCGCGCGAACGTTTCGGCGCGGGCCTCGTCGCGGCTGGCGGCGGCCACGACCCGCTCGCCCGGCGCGCCGGCGAGGGCCTGGGCGAACTTGCGGGCGATGCGCCCGGTGCCGATGATGCCCCACTGTGTCATAAGATCCTCTAGGCCACGCCCGCCGCCGTGACGGCCTCGCCGGGCAAGTCGCTGCCGAAGGCGGCCCGGTAACGCTCGCCGAAGGCGGCCCGGGTGTAGCCGTGCTCCTGGCAGCCCCGCTCCTCGATGGCGTAGGCGGCGGCGAGGGCGGCTACGCGGCCGGTGACCTCGAGGGGCAGGTCGCGGGCGATACCGAAGGCCAGGCCGGCCAGATAGGCGTCGCCGGCGCCGGTCGGGTCCTTCACCTCGGCCACGGGGGCGGTGGGGATCTCGGCGGCGAGGCGACCGTCGGTGTAGATCAGCGAGCCCTGCTCGCCGCGGGTGATCACGGTGAGGGGCACGCTGGCGATCAGCTCCTGCTCGCTGACGTCGAGCTTGCGGGCCATCATGCCGAACTCGTAGTCGTTGCCGACGAAGACCCTGGCGCCGCGCAGGCCGAGGCGGATATGGTCGGCCTCGAGGCGAGGCGACTGCTTGCCGGGGTCGAAGACGTAGGGGATGCCGAGTTGCTGGCACTCGACCGCGTAGCGCCCGATCGCCTCGGGGGTGGTGGGCGAGATCAGCACCAGGTCGCGCGCGGTGAGGCCCTTGTCGGCCAGGGTGCTCTTGTGGTCGTGGGCCATCGCGCCGGCGTAGAAGGCGACGATCTGATTGTTGGCCTTGTCGGTGTTGATGAAGCAGGACGAGGTGAACTCGTGGGCGATCACGCTGACGCCCGAGGTGTCCACGCCCTGGCCCTCGAGCCAGGACCGGTAGTCGCCGAAGTCGTGGCCGGCCGCGCCGACGAGCAGGGGGCGCTCGCCGAGCAGGGTCAGGTTATAGGCGATGTTGCCGGCCACCCCGCCGCGCATCTTGCGCATCGAGTCGACCAGGAAGCTGACCGAGAGCATGTGGGCCTTCTCCATCAGCATATGGTCCTTGAAGTAGCCGGGGAAGTCCATGATGTAGTCGAAGGCCAGCGAGCCGGTCACGACGATCCGCACGATAGGTACTCCTACTGGTCGAGCTGATACTTGGCCCTGAGCAGGGCCGAGACCTCGCCGCAGAGGGCGGCGGCCTGGGAGGCGAGGGGGGGCGGCAGGTGGGCCAGACCGCCGCTGGTGCTGATCAGGGCGGCGCCGCGGATCAGGGTCGGGTCAATCCCGCCCGCGGCGGCCAGAAACTCGACGTTGCTCTCGAAGCGGCGGGCCAGGGTGGCGGCCCGCTCCTGGGCCAGGGCGGCGGGCTCGGTCGGCACGACGCCCCAGCCGAGGGCGCCGCCGCGCTCGAGGAAGGCGCTCACGGCGCCGGCGGCCTGGATCAGGCCGGCGCCGTGCTCGTAGGCGTCGAAGAAGATCACGTCGGCAGGCAGGGCCAGGACGGCGGGCCAGCTTGGCGTGCCGGCGACGCAGAGCCCGCGGGGGGCGGGGGCGTCGCCGAGGGCCTGGGCCAGCAGGTCGGCGCCGTCGGCGTAGTCGAGGGGCGCGAAGGGCGAGCCGAGGGCCTCGAGGAAGGGCTCGTCGAGGCAGACCAGGGCGGCGCCCCCGTGGGCGCTCAGCTGGTCGTGGAGCCAGGCGGCGCGCAGGGCGACCTGCTGGACGAGGGCCTCGCGCAGGGCTGGCTCGTAGGCGAGGGGGCGCTCCTGCTCGTCAACCAGTTGCAGGGCCAGACTGACGGGGCCGGCGAGCTCGGCCCGGGCGCCCCGCAGCCCGGCGTGCGTGGCCTGGTCGAGCTGTCGCAGCGCATCGGCGACGCCGGCGGCCTGCTCGGCGGGGGGGGCGCCGGCGGCGCGCTCGGCCCGCAGGTAGGCCAGGCCGACGCGACCGAGGTCGCGCTCGGCGGCCTGGCGGGCGACGACGCCGCGCCCCTGGTCGAGGCTGAGGCCGGGGAAGCCGGCGGCGGCAAGGGGGAGGGGCAGCTCGCGCGGCGCGCGCTGGGGCAGGGGGGCGAGGCGGGGGGCGGCGGGCGACCGCCAGCCGACGGGCGTGCCGGCGCGGGGCGCGGGCAGGCAGGCGGGGGCGAAGGGCAGGGCGAGGCGGGGGCGCGGGGATGCCTCGGGGGGCGGGCCTGCTGGCCGCGGGGTTGCCATCGTGGCTCAGGCCCGATCCCCGACAGTGGCGCGCAGCCCGTCGGCGAAGGGGGGGTAGATCACGCCGGCCTCGGTGATGATCGCGCTGATCAGCCCGTGTGGCGTGATGTCGAAGGCCGGGTGGGCGGCCTCGACGCCGGCCGGGGCGATCGGCTGCCCGCCCAGGTGGGTCACCTCGCCGGCGGGGCGCTCCTCGATCGGGATCAGGTCGCCGTGGGCCAGGGCCAGGTCGATCGTCGAGGAGGGTGCCGCGACGTAGAAGGGGATGCCGTGGGCCTGCGCCAGGACGGCCAGGCTGTAGGTGCCGATCTTGTTGGCTACGTCGCCGTTGGCCACGATGCGGTCGGCCCCGACGATAATGCAGTCCACCTCGCCGCGCCGCATCATGAAGCCGGCCATGTTGTCGGTGATCAGGGTCAGGGGGATGCCCGCCTGCTGCAGCTCCCAGGCCGTTAGCCGGGCGCCCTGGAGGAAGGGGCGCGTTTCGTCCACCAGGACGTGCACGGGGCGCCCCTGGCCGAAGGCGGTGCGGATCGGGGCGAGGGCGGTGCCATAACCGGCCGTGGCCAGGCCGCCGGCGTTGCAGTGGGTGAGCACGCGGCCCCGCTCGGGGATGAGCGCCGCGCCGTGGGCGCCGATCGCGTGGCACATGGCCAGGTCCTCGGCCAGGATGGCGTGGGCCTCCTCCAGTACCCGGCCCGCGATCGCCTCGGTCGAGGGCCACTCCGTCGCCGGGATGGTCGCCGTCTCCACAAAGCGGCGCGCGGCCTCGAGCACCCGCCCCGTCGCCCAGGCCAGGTTGACGGCGGTGGGGCGCTGGGCGTCGAGGGTGGCCTTGGCCTCGCTCAGCCGGTCGAGCAGGGCGAGCGCCTCCTGGTAGGAGGTCCCTGGCCGCCCGTCCTGCTGCGCGACCAGGGCCATGCCATAGGCGGCGGTGCAGCCGATCGCCGGCGCGCCGCGCACCACCATGGCCTTGATCGCCTCGGCGACCGACGCGAGGTCCCGGCAGCGAACGGTGACCTGCTCGTGGGGGAGGCGGCGCTGGTCAATCAGGCAGACGGCCCCGGGCTCCCACCAGACTGTGCGTAATTCCTCGTCCATCTCACAAGTAAAGCCCCTCGCACGGCGAGAGGCTCCTCCTTCGTTCCTCTCATCTCTCGGCGGTCGCGCGTGCGACGCCGCTGGATTTGGCACCATCCCGCAGGTGGTTGCCGGGCTTCGTCGGGCCAGTCCCTCAGCCCCTCTTGATGAGCGCTATGGGCCCGCCGGGGCAGCGCGGCCCGCCGGCGAACATTGGCCGCGATTATAACACGGGCGGTGGCGCTCCGCAAACGGGCCTACCCGACGCGCGCCGCCGCCGCCATGGCCGCGAGGGCCGTCGCCAGCCCCTCGACACGAGGCCCGCCGCCCTGGGCGAGCCCGGCGCTGCCGCCGCCGCGCCCCTCCACCAGCGGGAGCCCCGCCCTGAGCAGCTCGCTCGCGCCGAGCCCGCTGTCGGGCGCGCAGGCGACTACCAGCTGGGCCCGTGCGCCGCCCGTCCCGAGGATGGCCACCCCGCCCGGCTGCGCCGCCACGCCCTGGGCCAGGGCCCGCAGCCGCCCGGCCTCCGCCTCCGGCAGCTCAGCGCAGACGAGGCGCGCCGCTCCGAGCGGCTCGCCCGCCGCGTACAGCCCCATGGCCTCGGCCTCGTCGAGGGCGGCCCGCGCCTGGGCCAGCTCCTTGCTCGCCGCCTTCTGGGCCGCCACGCTGCGCTCGGCCGCCGCCGGCAGCTCGTCCACGCCGACGCTCAGGGCGGCCGCCGCGGCGCCTGCCGCCGCGCCCAGGCGGCGCAGCTCGGCCAGGGCCCGTCCCCCGCAGGCGAACTCGACCCGCGTGCCGCCGCGCTGGCGCGCCCAGCGCAGCACGGCGATCAGGCCGACCCCGCCGGTGCTGCGCGGGTGGGTGCCGCCGCAGGCCGAGTGGTCGAACCCCTCCACGCTGACCACGCGCACCGGCCCCGCGACAGTCGGTGCCTTGCGCAGAGGGAGGCGCGCCAGCTCCTCCGCGCCAACGAAGCGCGCAGTCACGGGCCGGTCCTCCCACACCACCGCGTTGGCCAGCTCCTCGGCGGCGCGAGCCTGCGCGGGCGTCAGCTCGGGCGTATCGAGGTCAATCGTCACGCTGGCCGCGCCCAGGTGGAACGAGATGGTCGGCAGGCCCGCCGCGGCGATGAAAGCCGCGGTGAGGATGTGCTGCCCGCAGTGCTGCTGCATGTGGTCGAAGCGGCGCGCCCAGTCGATCCGGCCCGCCACAGGTACGCCGACGGGCAGGGCCGCCAGATCCTCGGGGCGGGCCAGGATGTGCCAGACCAGCTCGCCCTCTGCCTGCGTGTCGGCCACCGCGCACGCGTCGAGCGCACCCGTGTCGCCCGGCTGGCCGCCGCCCTCGGGGTAGAAGGCGCTGCGGTCGAGGGCCACGGCGGGGCGCCCGCCCACGCCCCCGTGGGCGACCACCGTGGCGTCGAACTCGCGCAGGTAGGCGTCGGCGTAGTAGAGTCGCTCGGTCGGCATAATGCTTGGTGGCTCCACAGGTGACTTGCAGTTGGCGTAAGGGCGCCCCAGCGTGGGCGCCCACCTTGGGGCGCCCTTACGTCCCAACAGACGGCTGTGGCTCCATTTTAGCCCGCGTTAAACACCTTCTCGGGCCGCCAGGCCGCCCCATCGCGGCGCAGCAGGGCGAGCAGGGCGCCGTCGGGCCCGTGGGCGCGGGCTCGCTCGCCGGCCAGGCCGGGCAGCTCGACGGGCATGCCGTTGGCGACGCGGCGGGCCTGGGCCTCGTCGAGGCGGGCGCAGGGCCAGTCGGCCACCGCCGTCTCGGGCGGGAGCAGGGCGGCGGGCAGCAGGGCGGGGTCGGCCAGCAGGGCGTCGAGCGCGACGGCCCCGGCGAGCGCGAAGGGCCCGACGAAGGTGCGCTCGAGGGCGGCGAGGTGGGCCCCGCAGCCGAGGGCCGCGCCGATGTCGCGAGCCAGACAGCGGATATAGGTCCCCTTGCCGCACTCGACCTCGATCAGCAGATCGTCGCCCTCGCGCGCCCAGTCGAGCCGGTGGATCATCACGGGGCGCGGCTCGAGGGCCACCGTCTGCCCGGCGCGGGCCAGTTCGTAGAGGCGCTTGCCCTCGTGGTGCAGGGCCGAGTACATCGGCGGCACCTGCATGATCGGGCCGCGCAGGGGGGCGACGGCGGCCTCGATCGCCGCGTCGTCGAGGGGGGGGACCGGGCGCGTCGCGAGCACCTCGCCCTCGGCGTCGTCGGTGGCCGTGGCGACGCCGAGGCGCACGCGGCCCCTGTAGCCCTTGCGGGCCGCGGCCAGGTGCTCGATCAGCCTGGTCGCCCCGCCGACGGCCACGGGCAGCACGCCCGTCGCCGCCGGGTCGAGCGTGCCGGCGTGGCCCACCTTCACCCCGCGCCCCGCCAGGCGCCGCACCCGCGCCACCACGTCGTGCGAGGTCAGCCCCGCGGGCTTATTGATGTTCAGGAACCCGTGCATGATGTACCCCAAAGGTAGGGGCGACCCCACGTGGTCGCCCGACCCCACGTGGTCGCCCGACCCCACGTGGTCGCCTGACCCCACGTGGTCGCCCGACCCCACGTGG
>DAOLDO010000131.1:0-10565 GCA_035327325.1 Chloroflexaceae bacterium
GGCGGGCTGACCCGGTTGTGGAAGTCCACCATCAGGGTCACGCCCGCGGCGCGGGCGGCGGCCACGATCGTCTCGGCGTCCTCGACGGTGGTGGCCAGGGGCTTCTCGACCAGCAGGCCCTTGCCGGCGCGGGCGCAGGCCACGGCCACCTCGCGGTGGGCGTGGTCGGGCGTGGCCACCGAGACCGCCCGCACCGCCGGGTCGGCCAGCACTCTGGCCAGGTCATCGGTCGCGTACCGGGCCCCGTAGCGTGCGGCCACCCCCTCGGCCCGCGGGAGGTCGAGGTCGCATACGGCCACCAGCTCGGCCGCGTGGTGCCGGCTGTAAGCCTGGGCGTGCCGCTCGCCGAAGACGCCGGCGCCAACCAGCGCGAAGCCCTGGCGCTCCATGGGCTCTTCCTCCGCGTCACCGCGCCCCGGCGCGGCCTACCCCTTCACCGCCCCCATGCGCACGCCCTCGAGAAACTGGCGCTGGAACATGAAGAAGAAGACGATCATCGGCAGGGCGGCCAGGGCGGCGCCGGCGAAGATCACGCCGTAGTCGGTGGCGAACTCGCCCTGGAGGTTGGCCACGCCGACGGTGAGCGTGTAGTTCTGCGGGCGGGTCAGGGCGATCAGGGGCCAGAGGAAGTCGTTCCAGTGGCGCACGAAGGTGAAGATCGCCAGGGCGCCCAGGGCCGGCCGCGAAAGGGGCAGGATAACGTGCCAGAAGACCTGCCACTCGTTGGCCCCGTCCATGCGCGCCGCCTCCTCCAGCTCCGAGGGCAGAGTCTGGATGTACTGGCGCATCAGGAAGATGCCGAAAGCGTTGGCCGTGCCGGGGAGGATGACCGCCCAGAGGGTATCAATCAGGCCGAGCCTGTTGGTCACCACGAAGAGCGGGATCACCGTCACGTGGATGGGGATCATCAGCGTGCTCAGCATCAGCCAGAAGATCACCTCGCGGCCGGGGAAGCGCCGCTTGGCGAAGGCGTAGCCGGCCATGCTGTCGAAGAGCACGTGCCAGAGCGTGATCGCCAGGGCGATCAGCAGGCTGTTGAACATCCAGTTCAGGTAGTAGACGTTGCCGGTGAGCAGCCGCCGGAAGTTGTCGAGGCTCCAGGCCGGCCAGAGGATCGGCGTCAGGGGCGGGTTGGTGGTGATCGGCGTCAGGGCGTTGGCGAACAGCCAGTACATCGGGAAAAGCGCGATCACCGAGGTGACGAGCAGCAGCGCCCAGCCGAGGAACGGCAGGCCGCCCCGCTTGGCCGCGGGAGCGCGTGAGATCTGAACAGCTGCCATCTCAGTACTCCACATCGCTGCGCAGGGCGCGGAACTGGACCACCGCCACGATTGCGATCATCACGAAGAGCACGAAGGCCTGGGCCGAGGCCACCCCGAAGTCGAGCTCCTTGAAGCCGTTGTTGTAGATCTGGGTCACGATCGTCTGGGTGCTGTTGCCCACGCCGCTCGGCACCATCGCGTAGACCCGGTCGAAGACCTCGAAGCTGGCGATGGTGTAGAGCACCACCAGGTAGAGCGTGGTGGACTTGATCAGCGGGATGGTGATGCTCCACCAGCGCCGGATCGGACCGGCCCCGTCCAGCTCGGCCGCCTCGTAGTACTCGGGCGGGATGCTGCCCATCGCCGCGCTGAAGAGCACCACGGCCGTCGCCGGCATGGTCAGCACGGCCGAGAGGGTCACGCTGCCGAGGGCGATGCTGGGGTCGGAGAGCCAGCGGATCGGCTCCATGCCCAGGCTGCGCAGCACCCAGTTGGCGAAGCCCCACTGGGCGTTGAAGATGTAGCGCCAGGTCAGGCCGACGATCAGGGCCGAGGTGACCGCGGGCAGGTAGTAGGCGGCCCGGAACACCGTCTTGAGCCGGTTCGAGAGGGGCTGGATCAGGCTGGCCAGGACCAGCCCGAAGAGGATGGCCGCCGTGACCGTGAAGGCGCTGTAGATCAGCGTGTTCTGGATGGCGATCAGGAACACGCCGCGCTGCTGGGTGAAGGCGTCCACGTAGTTCTCGTACCAGGGATCCATCCAGCGGCCACCGCGGGCCAGGCTGAAGTCCTGGAACGAGATGATGAACGACCAGAGCACGGGGATCAGGGTGAAGAGCGCGAAGGTGATCAGGCTGGGCAGCACAAAGAGGTAGCTCCAGCCGTGTCTGCTGGCGAAGCGCCGCAGCCCCGCGAGAGCGCCCCGCTCTGCGGCTGTCCGGGTGGTGGCCTCGGCCTTATCGACTGTGGTCACGCGACGACCTCCTTGTTGCCTCGGTGGGGGTTTGGGGCGGCCGAGCCTGAGCCCGGCCGCCCGTCGCGGCGGCTACTGGCCTTCTTCGGCCAGCAGGTCGTTGATCTCGGGCGCGATCTCGCTCATGGCCTGCTCGGCCGTGATCTGGCCGAAGATGACATTCTGCAGCGCCGGGTGCACGATGCGGGTCATCTGCGACCAGTTGGCGAGGATCGGCGTGACGTACATGTGCTCGATCACGGGGATGAACTCGTCGAGCGGCGGCGCCACCTCGACCGACTGGCGCGCGCCCGGGGCCAGGTAGAAGCCGACCGGCGTCTCCTCGCTCGGGGGCACGTCCTCCTGCACGGCGTTGCTGGTCAGGTAGCGGGCCAGGTCCATGCCGGCCTGGAGCCGGGCCTGGTCGTCCGAGTTGACCACGGCGATCAGGCCGACCGCGCCGATCGTGACCTCGTTGCCATTGACCGTCGGGATGGGGTAGATCTCGTAGTTCACGCCGTTGGCGGTGAACTGGGGCGCGGCGCCGGTGGCGTCAATGACCATGGCGAACTGCCCATTGCTGAAGCCGCCCTTCACGTCGGCGTCGGCCATGGCCCCGAAGTCGGGGGGCGTCACCTGGTGCACCAGGGCCAGGTCGGCGTAGCGCTGGATGGCCGCCGCCGCCTCGGGCGTGTCGAAGCCGAAGGTCATGTCCTCGGTCACGGGCACCACGCTCGGGTCTTCGTTCATGAACATCGGCCAGGTGTTGACCACGCCCGGATCCACGAAGCCGGTGAAGCCGTAGACCTGCTCGCCATTGTCGCGGGTGAAGGTCAGCTGCTGGGCGGTCTCGACGAACTGGTCCCAGGTCCAGTCCTCGGGGGGCAGCTCGACGCCGCGCTCCTCGAAGATGTCGGTGTTCAGGTACATGCCCATGGGCACGACCCAGAGGGGCCATGCGTAGGCCTGGTCGTCGCCGCCGACGCGCACGACGTCGAGCACATTGGCGTAGTAGTCGGCGCGGTCGGCCTCGGTCAGGAAGGGATCGATCGGGGCGATCAGGTCCTCGGCCACAAAGCCCAGCAGGCGGTCCGAGGGCAGGCGCAGCACGTCCACGCCCTGGCCGGTCTGCACGGCGGTGGTGAGGCGGACAAAGCCCTCGTCGTTCGGCGGGTAGCCGATGATCTCGACGTCAATGCCGGGGTTGGCCTCCTCGAACTTGGCGATCGCCCGCTCCATGGGGATGGCGAACTGGTTGCCCGGGGTGAAGCCGAGCACCCAGTAGCTCAGGGTGCCCTGGTAGCCGCTGTCGCTGACGCGGAAGTCGTCCGCGGTCTCGCCGCCGGCGGCGGGGGCGGTGGTGGCCTGGGCCGCCGGGGCCGTGGTGGCGGCCTCGGTGGCGGCGGGGGCCGTGGTGGCGGCGGCGGGGGCTTCTGTGGCGGCGGGCTGCTCGGCCGCGGGGGCCGCGGTCGGCTCGGCGGGCGCGGTGGTGGGCTGGGCGGCGGGGGCGCCGCCGCACGCCGCCAGGACCAGTGCGGTCGCCAGGGCGAGCAGGAGCGCGACGGACAGTCTGCGGGTCATGGGTCCTCCTACGTGTCTTCCTCGACCTTCGGAACGGTCATCTCCGGCCGGGCCGGAGCGCGTGATAATAACACACTTAGTCGTAACGCAGGTGGCGCGCCCGCCGCTCGCGGAAGGCGGCCTCGCCCGCGGCCCACCCCGAGGCGATCGTCTCGGGCGCGGCCCCGGCCTCCAGGGCCTCGCGCAGCCCCGGCCCGCCGGCGAGCCGGTCGAAGTGGGCGGCGCCCATGGCGTCCGCCCCGTAGCCGCGCGCCGCCATCTGCGCCGGGTCGGCGTAGATCGCGTCCGCCGGGCTGATCTGGAAGGCCGCGCCGTGCAGGTCGCGCAGGGCCGCCAGCAGCGCCACCCCCGCCAGCACGGAGCGCAGGGCCGCCGCGTCGGTCACGTGGGGCTGCACCCCGTAGCAGACCTCGCCGGCGTACGGCGCCAGGGCCGGCTGGAAGGCCACCGCCCGCCAGCGCACCCCCGGCAGCCCCAGCCGGTTGAGCGCCGCCGCCAGGGCCGGCCCGTCCACCCACGGCGCGCCCACCCACTCGAACGGCATGGCCGTGCCGCGCCCCACCGAGAGGTTCGCCCCCTCGGCCAGGCAGGTGCCGGGGTAGACCAGGTTCGCCTGGTGCGTCGGCATGTTGGGCGAGGGCGGCGCCCACGGGAGCCCCGTGGCGTCCCAGCGCTGCTCGCGCCGCCAGCCCTCGCACGGCACCACCGCCAGGTCGCAGCCGAGCCCGCGCTCGGCGTTGGCCAGGGCCGCCAGCTCGCCCAGGGTGAGCCCGTGGCGGGTCGGGACGTCGTGCAGGCCCACGAGGCTGGCGTGGGCCGGGTCGAGCCCCGGGCCCTCGACGGCTTGCCCGCCCAGGGGGTTCGGCCGGTCGCACACGACCACCCGCACGCCCAGGGGCGCCGCGGCCTCCATCAGCTTGACCAGGGTCCAGGCGTAGGTGTAGTAGCGGCAGCCGATGTCCTGGTAGTCGCAGACCACCGCGGCCAGCCCGGCGAGCTGCGCGGGGGCGGGCGCCATGCGCGCCCCGTAGAGGCTGTAGACCGGCGCGCCCGCGAACGTCCCGTCGGCCACGCCGGCGGCCTCGGGGCTGGCGCCGAGCAGACCGTGCTCGGGGGCGAAGTAGGCGCGCACGTCGGCGGCGCGGGCCAGGGCCGCGGCGCTGGGCGTGAGGTCGGGCAGCACCCCGCTCGGCCCGGTCAGCACGCCGATGGGCCCTCGCAGCAGGTCGGCCCGCCCCTCGATCAGCGCGCAGATGCCAGGGCGCACCGCGCCGGTTGTCGCGGACAGGGTCGTCATCGTCGTCATCCCTCCCCGGGCCGAGCGAGGGCCGCCACCATGGCGCGCATGCTCACGGGCGGGTCGCCGTAGAGGCAGAGCGAGGCGGCGGCCCCGGGCAGCAGCCCGGCGTCGGCGGGGCCGCGGGCCGCCCCGTGCACGAGCCGCGGGCGGTCGGCGAGGGCCGCGGCCAGGGCGGCCTGGGCCGGGACCATGGCGGCGTTGCGGGTCAGCAGCACGGTCAGCTCGGCCCGCGACGCGACGGCCAGGGCCGCGTCGCGCTCGGCCTCGGTCACCAGCTCGGAGACGCTGAGGAACACCGCCTGCGGGAAGGCCGCCGCCACAAGCTCGCGCAGCATAGCCGTGCGCTCGGCGGCCTCCTCGGCGTTGTTGAAGCGCGGCTGCCGGCACTCGATCACGGCGAGCCGCGTGCCGGGGGCGAGCGGCAGCAGGCCGCCCGGGTCGCGCACAGTCAGGCCGCGCCGGGCCACGGCGAGCGCGGTCGCGTCGAGCTCGGCCAGCAGCCCGGGGGTGAGCGCCTCGGGCGGGACCGCGCCGAGCCCGTAGGCGGCGCGCGCCGCGGCCAGGCGCCGCATGGTCGCCTCGCCGTCCTCGCGGCTCAGGCGGCCGTCGGCGAAGCCGGCGACCAGGGCCTCGGCCACCGCCACCTGGCCGGCGAGGGGGCCAAGGGGCATCACAATGTCGGCGCCGGCCCGGCGGGCGAGGATGGCGGCCTGGCCTGGTCCGTAGCTGGCGGCGATGGCGGCCATGTCCAAGGCGTCGGTGAAGACCAGCCCGTCGAAGCCCAAACGCTCGCGCAGCAGGCCGCGCAGCACGGGCGGCGCCAGGGTCGCCGGCCGCGGGTCGAGGGCCCGGAACACCACGTGGGCGCTCATCATGGCCGGTGCGCCGGCGCGGGCCGCCGCGGCGAAGGGCGCCAGCTCGACCCGCTTGAGGCGCTCGGGGCCGTGTTCGACCACGGGCAGACCCAGGTGCGAGTCGACGCTGGTGTCGCCGTGGCCGGGGAAGTGCTTGACGCAGGCGACCACGCCGGCCTCGCGGTAGCCGCGCAGGGCCGCCTCGACAAAAGCGATCACGGTGGGCGCGTCGGCGCCGAAGGCGCGCGTGCCGATGACAGGGTTGGCCGGGTTGCTGTTCACATCGGCCACGGGCGCGAAGTTCAGGTTGACCCCGCAGGCCCGCAGCTGGCGGCCGGTCAGCGCGGCGCAGGCGCGGGCGTCGTCCGGGTCGCCCGCGGCGGCCTGGGCCATCTGGCTCGGCGCGGTCACGAACGGCGCCGGCAGGCGCGTCACCGTGCCGCCCTCCTGGTCAATGCCGATCAGCAGCGGCGGCAGGCCCTCGGCGGCGGCCCAGCCCTGGAGCGTGGCGCACAGGTCGCTCAGCTGGGCGGGCGAGGCGACGTTGGCGCCGAAGAGGATCACCCCGGCGGCGCGGGTGCGGGCCAGGGCCGCGCGCAGCTCGTCGCCTGGCGTCACACCGGGGAAGCTTAGCAGCAGGGACTGGCCGGCAAGCTCGGCATGGCTCATCGCTCGACCTCGCGCACCAGGCGGGCCACGAAGCGGTAGCGGTCGCTCCGGTAGACCGACTGCACATACTCGAACGGGCGCATCGCCGGGTCGAAGGTGGTGCGGTCCAGGGTGAGCACCGGGGTGCCGGGGACGATCTTCAGCAGCGGCAGCTCGTCGTCCACGGCCAGGCGGGCCTCGAAGGCCTGGATGGCCTCGGACGGGATGAGCTGGAAGCGCTCGCGCAGCAGCTCGTACAGCGAGCCCTCGAGCGGCAGGGCCAGGAGCGCGTCCATCTCGGGGAAGCTGAAGTGGGCGAACTCGAGGGCCAGGGGCTCGTCGTCCACCAGGCGCAGGCGGGCGATCGAGATCACCGGCGTCTCGGGGGGCAGGCGCAGGCTCTCGGCCACCAGCAGCGGCGCGGGGATGCGCTCGCGGCGCAGCAGGCGCGTGGCCGGGCGCAGGCCGCGGGCGCGCATGTCCTCGCTGAAGCTGGTCAGGGCCTGGAGGTTCTGGCTGATCTTCGGCTCGGCGACAAAGGTGCCCTTGCCCACGGCTGTGTAGATGCGGCCCTCGCGGGTCAGCTCGAGCAAGGCCCGCCGCGCAGTCATGCGGCTGATATCGAACTGCTCGCTCAGCTCGCGCTCGGAGGGGATGCGGCTGTGGGGCTGCAGCGTCCCGTTCGCCACCTGATCCTCGAGCAGCCGCTTCAGCTGCAGGTAGATGGGCACAGAGCTGCCTTTGTCAATGCTGGTCATAGGGCACCCGGGTATACCATAGTGGTGTGGTATATACCACTATAGGCGACGCGGAGTGCCTTGTCAAGGGGGGTGGCGAGATTCGGCTCAGGCCGGGCAACGCCCTGCCAGACTCACGGCAGCAGATCGGCAATGGCCTGCATGAGCTGCGCCCTGGCAAGGGCGTTTGGGTTTGTCGCTACACGGGCAGCCTCTGCTCGGTAGAAGCCCGCCCACTGCTGCGCAATCTCGCGCGTGACGCCAGCGTGGGCCAGCGCGTTGATGCGCGTCGGCAGCTCCAGGATGCATTGCTGCGTGGCCCCGATATTCGCCTCCCTGGTGCCACCCTTGAGCCATCCGAGGAGGCGCCCAAACGCCGGGTTTGCCATGCCAGGGGGGCGCACGAGGGCTCGCGGGTCAACCGCCCTTGGCGCCCGCCCGGCTCGGCGCTGCGGCCCACCAGAGTTGGCTGCCGGCTCAAACGGCGCCCCATGCTGCTCTGCCATCGCCCGGTAGCTTTCTTGTGCTGCTCAGGAGACGCGCCAGGCGGCGCTCCACGAGCACCAGGATAGCGGCGATGCCAGGTGCTGAGAACCCCCATCCTGGTGAATTGTGGGCCTGGCGAAGGCACCTGAACTGGTGAGCGGGGGTCCGTGCTCAGGGCACCCCTAGAGCTCGACGAGGCCGCGCGCGAGGGCGGCGCGCGTAGCCGCGGCGCGCGTGGTGACCCCGAGCTTGCCGAAGATCGACTTGACGTGGCTGTGAACCGTGTTCACGCTCATCATCAGACGCTCGGCAATGGCTTTGTTCGTGAGGCCGGCGGCGAGGAGGCGCAGGATCTCGAGCTCGCGCGCGGAGAGTTCGTCGGGCCCGCGCCGCGGGGTGGGTTCGCCCACGGCGGGGAGCGCAGAGGTTGCAGGCGGCGGCGCCTCAGCCGCGCCGCCCTGCGCGCCGAGGGCGATGGCCTGCTCGAACGAGAGGCGCTCGCCGTCACGCCAGGCCGCGCCGAAAGCCGCCTGGCCGAGCCGCCCGTGAACGACGCGCACGTAGGGCACGATCTGGGCGTAGGTCTTGGGCGCGAGGGGCGCGTGATGATAGATGAGGAGGCGCTCGGCGGCCGCGAAGGCGCGGGCCGCGCGCGGCGGGTCGCTGTCGGCGAGGGCCGAGGCGAGCACCATCAGGGCCTCGGCCAGCCAGACCTGGCCGCCGTTCTCGCGCAGGAGCGCGATGGCCCGGCAGGCGTGGCGTTCCGCCTCGGCGGCCCGGCCGAGGGCCAGGGCGGTGTGGCCAAGCTGGAGCAGGGCCTGGATCAGCAACAGCGGCTGCTTGCGCACAAGGACTTCGTCCACCGCCTGCCGCGCCAGGTCGTAGGCACGTTCGCCGTCGCCGCGAGCGAGCGCGGTCGCCGAGAGGCCGCGCAGGAAGAGCCCTGTGCCGTAGATGAACGGCTCGGCCTGGTGCTGGGCCATACAGGCGCGATAGTAGCGCTCGGCCTGGGCCGGGTCGCCCTGGTGCTCGGCGACCAGCCCCAGATTATAGAGCGAGCGACCGATGCCGAAGCGATGCCCCAGAGCCCTGTAGAGCGCCAGGGCCTCCTGGTGGCTCCGCTCGGCCAGGCCGTACGCCGTGCTCATCAGCGCGAGGTTGCCCAGGGAGGTGAGGGCCCTGGCGCGCAGCAGCGTCCGTGCCGGATCGTCTTCCCGCGCGCCGTCTGCGGCCAGGGCCGGCAGGCTGGCCTGGAGCCAGGCCAGGCCCTGCCGGATGCCCCCCCGGACCCACCAGAAGCGCCAGAGCGCGGCGCCGATGCGGGCGGCGACGAGCCCATCGCCCTGGGCGGCCGCCCACTCCACCGCGGCCCGGTGGTTCTCGCGCTCGGCGCCGAGCCGGTCGAACCAGAGCCGCTGGTCACTCCCGAGCAGGCCCTCCTCGGCCCGTTCAGCCAGGGCGACGTAGTAGTCGGCGTGGCGCCTGCAGATGCCCGGCTCCTCGCCGCTGGCGGTCAGGAGCTCGGCAGCGTACGCGCGCACCGTCTCCAGCATCACGTAGCGCGGCTCCTCTTCGGGGTCGCGCTGCTGGAGCAGGCTGTGGGCCACGAGGGTGCTGACCAGCGCGAGGCCGCTCTCCTCATCGCCCGGGGGCTCGGCACACACGGCGGCCGCCGCCTCAAGGGTGCAGCCGCCCGCGAACGCGGCCAGACGCCAGAAGCCGCGGCGCTCGCCCGGCGCGAGCAGATCGACGCTCCAGGCGATCGCGTCGCGCAGGGTGCGCTGCCGCGCCGGGGCATCGCGGTTGCCGCTCATATGCAGCGCCAGCCGGCGCTCCAGCCGCGCGAGCAGGGCCCTTGGGGTGAGGGCGCGGAGCTGGGCCGCCGCCAGCTCGATCGCCAGGGGCAGGCCGTCGAGGCGGGCACAGATCGCGGCCACGGTGTCGGCGTTGCTGTCGTTCAGGGTGAACGCCGCGCGCACAGCGACGGCCCGCTGAACGAAGAGCTTCACCGCCGCGGCGTCCGCGACGGCGTCGGGGCGGCGCGCACGCGCAGGATCGTCGCCGACCGCCAGCGGGGGCTCCGGGAGCGCGAGCGGCGCGAGCCCGTACTCGTGCTCGCCGGCGACACGGAGGGGCACGCGGCTCGTAGCGAGGATGGTGAGCTGCGGGGTCGCGCCGAGCAGGCGCGCGAGGTCGGGGGCCGCCTCGGCCACCTGCTCGCAGTTGTCGAGCACGAGGAGCAGACGCCGCTCGCCGATGGCGGCCGCAACGCGCTCGAGGAGCGGCGCCTCGCCGCTGTCGCGCACCTCCAGCGCCAGCGCGATCGCGCTCATGACCAGGCGCGGGTCCTGAACCGGCGCGAGGTCCACAAACAGCGCGCCAGCGTGGGGCTCCGCCTCGGCGACCGCGAGCGCCACCCGGGTCTTCCCGACGCCGCCGGGGCCGACGATGGTGAGCAGGCGGACGCGCGCGAGCAGCTCACGTATCGCCCGCAGCTCGGACTCGCGGCCGATGAGGCTTGTGAGCGGGCGGGGAAGACCCATGGGTTACCCCCCGAAGGGACACGGCTGGAGACCAATCATAACACAGCCACCCCTATTTGGGTTATGGCGGGGCGGCCCCGGATCGCCCATACATGTGATGACAACGGCCTGGCGTCAGCTTACCCTGCAGGCGAGACATGGGACCAAGCCTAGTACTCCGTCCGAGCATTCTTGTGTGGTTGAGGGTGATCGGCTATCCTGA
>DAOLDO010000132.1:0-10496 GCA_035327325.1 Chloroflexaceae bacterium
CGCCACGGTCAGCCCGGTGCTGGTGGGCCTGGCGGGCATCGTCGCCGCGGGGGGCACCCACGCCGCGCGGGCCACGGTGCGCCCGGTGGTGACGGCGGCGACGGCCGGCACGGGCAATACGGTGGTGAGCGCGGTGGAGGACGGAGCCTCGCTGGGCCTGAGCGTCCTGGCGATCATCCTGCCGATCATCGGGCTGATCGTGGCTGCCGTCGGCGCGGTGCTGGTGTTCCTGGGCTTCCGCAGGGCGCGGCGGGTCTGGCGCGACCGCGCCGCGACGAACGGGAGGCACTAGCCATCCGGCGCGGGCGAGGTCACGGCCCTACAGCTCCCCGGCCGCGGCGGCGTCCAGCATCCAGATGACCTGGCCGTGGGGCGGCCGCACGAGCTGGGCGGGCGTGGCCCGCGGGTCGTCGGGGCCGCGCAGGGCGGCGCGCGCCCTGGCGGCCTTGTCGGCGCCGGCCACCAGGAAGATGGCGTGGGCGGCCCGGTTGAGGGCGTGGGCCGTGAGGGTCACCCGCTCGGGCGGCGGCTTGGGCGAGCCCGCCACGGGCAGGGCCAGGGCGCCGGCCGGCGCGTCGAGCTGGGGGAGGCCGGGGAAGAGCGAGGCGGTGTGGCCGTCCGGCCCCATGCCGAGCAAGGCCAGGTCAATGCGCCCATCGTGGGCCTCGAGCAGGGCGGCCACCTGGCGGTCGTAGACCTCGGCGGCCCGCTCCAGGCCATAGTAAGTGGCCACGGGGTAGATCTGCTCGGAGGGGATGGGCACGTGGTCGAGCAGGGTCATGCGGGCGGCCCCGTAGTTACTCTCGGGGTGGTCAAAAGGCACGAGGCGCTCGTCGGCCCAGATCACGCTGAGCTGCCCCCAGGGCACGGCCTCGCGCAGGGGCGCGTCGCAGAGGCGCCTGAACACCCCTGGCGGCGCCGACCCGCCCGAGAGGGCGACCAGGGCGTGGCCGCGCTCCTCCACCGCCGCCGCGAGCAGCCGGGCCACGCGCTCGGCCGCGGCCGCCTGGAGCGCCTCCAGATCGGGGAACACCAGCACCTCGGGAGTCGTGGTCATAGGCGGCTCCTCATCGCGCTAGGGCGGCGGCTCGCGGGGGGGCTCCGCGCCCGGGCGAGGGCTCACGCCGCCGGGACCTCCTCCAGCAATCTCAGTGCCTCATCGCGGGCGGGCTCGTGGGGCTCGGCGCGCATGTAGCTGCGGCAGGCGAGCCAGTAGGCCGCCAGGAGGCGCAGCAGGGGCAGGCGCTCGCGCTCGGCGGGGCTGAGGGGGCCTGCGGCGCAGTAGCCGTCGAGCAGCCCCTCGCGCCAGGGCTCGGGGTAGATCGGGCAGAGGCCGCAGGCCAGGTCGAACAGGCCGTCGCCGCCGACGCAGCGCCCTGGCTCGACGAGCGCCTCGAGGTGGACGTGCAGGCCGGCGGTGCAGCGGGCGGCGCGGGGGCCGAAGTCGCCGTGCATCAGGCTGGGCTGGGCGAGGTTCAGGCGCGGGTCGGCGAGCAGGGCCTCGACGGCGGCCCGCTCGGCCTCGCCGAAGACCAGGGCGTCGGCGGGCGGGGGCGCCAGGGTCGCGCCGGTCTGGCGGAGGACGGCGGCCCAGCGGCGCTGGGGCCAGCGCCCGGCGGGGTTGGGGCGACCGGCGCCGGGCGCGCTCACGCGGTGCATGCGGCGCAGGGCGCGGCCCGCCTGGCGGCCGGCGCCGCGCAGCAGGTGGGGCTCGCGCAGGCTCGCCGCGCTGACCCCGGGCACGAAGACCTCGAGGGTGTAGGCGAAGGGCACGAGGGTGCGCGAGAGGTCGCGCTGCAGGATGCGCGTCGAGGGCAGCTGCTGGCCGCTCAGGGTGCGGGTGAAGAAGACGTGGGCCGCCAGGTCGTCCTCGGGGGCCACCCGGAGGATGAGGTGCTCGCCGGGGGTCGAGAGGCGCACGAGCAGGTGCTGGTCGGTCTGCCCGTAGAGGGTTGCGGCCTCGGGGCGCAGGTTGGCCGAGCGCACCACCAGGGAGGTGTAGTCGCCCAGGCGGCCCATAGCCCGGCGCCAGGCGTCGCTCACCCCGTCGGCGACGGGCGGCAGGTAGTGGTTGAGGTGGCTGTAGTCCATGCGCGTGAGGTGTGTGGTGTGAGGTGTGGACCTTGCACGGCGGTGCTCGTAGCAGGTTCACACCTCACACGGCGAGCGGAGCGAGCGGCTCAGGGCGCGGGCTGGACGGCGGGCAGGCTGAAGCGCAGGGCCCGGTTGGAGGCGCGGTCAACCACCCAGACCTGGCCGTCGGGGGCGACGGCGAGGCCGCTGGGGCTGTTGAGCGAGGCCAGGTCGGACCCCTCGCCGCCCCAGCGCAGCAGCACATCGCCGCGCAGGTTGAAGGCTACAACCTGGTTGCGGCTGGGCACGCTCACGTAGACCGTGCCGTCGGGGCTGGCGGCGATCGAGGGGTCGTCGTAGGTATTGGCGCTCCAGCCGCCGACGTCCCAGACCACGATCGGGACGCTGCCGACGCGACCGCTGCCGTCCGGCGCGAAGACCTGGACGCGGCCGTTCCAGGTGTCGGCCACGTAGACATTGCCCTGGCCGTCCACCGCCACGCCGGTGGGCTCGTTGAACTGGCCCGGCTCGGCGCCCGCGGCGCCGAACTGGTAGCGGAACTCGCCCTCGCCGTCGGTCACCACGATGCGCTTGTTGCCGGTGTCGGCGATATAGACGTTGCCCTCGCCGTCCACCGCCACCCCGCGCGGGCCGAAGAGGCCGAGGGGGCTGGCCTCGTTGCGCGCCGGGTCGCCGTCGGTGATCGTCGCCCTGCGCCCGTCCGCCAGGTCCTGCTCGCCGCTGCCCCAGGTGGCCACGACCTGGCCCTGGGGGCTGTACTTGACGATACGGGCGTTCCAGGTGTCGGCCACGTAGAGGTTGCCCTCGCCGTCCACGGCCAGGCCGCGGGGCTCGTAGAGCTGGCCTGGCTCGCTGCCGTAGCCGCCGAGGCTGCGCTCGAGCTGGCCCTGGCCGTCGTAGACGTGGATCTGGTGGCCGCCGGTGTCGGCGAGGTAGAGGGTGCCCTCCCCGGCGGCGGCGCCCGTGGGTCCCCCGCCGCCGCCCACAGGGGGCAACTCGGCCGACGCCTGGGCCACCAGGCGCAGCTCGGGGGTGGCCGGGCCGGAGGCGGCGGCGCCCGCCCCGCCCGCCAGGTCCTTGCGCAGCCAGACCTCCATCTCGCGGGCGCCCGGCACGAGGGGGTAGGGCAGCTCGCGGTAGAGCACGAACTGGCCCAGGGCGCCCCAGTTCTCGCGCCTGAGGGGCCAGAGCAGCGGATCGAAGGGTCCGTTGAGATCGACCGAGATGTCGCGCCCGCAGCCGCCCGAGCCGCCGGCCCCCGAGGCCGCGCTCAGGTCGGCGGGCGGCGTCCAGGTGCTGTAGTAGTAGCGCTTGTAGCCGGGGCTCTGGGGCGAGCACTTGTCGCCCTCGGGGAACCACCAGTTGAACACATTGGTCGGCCCGTAGGGCTGCACGTAGTGGTCGCTCAGGGCCTCGCGCACCTGCGGGGTAACGTGGGGCTTGTAGAGCATCACCACGGGCGCCAGGCCCATCGAGCCGTCGGGCATCTGGACCTCGAAGGTCGCCTGGCCGGGGCTGGTCTGGAAGGTGTTCTTGCGCGTCCAGGCGACCCGCTGGAAGTTACGGAAGTACCACTGGAGGGGCCAGGCGAGGGAGCCGTCGCCGCCCTCGTCGCCGCTGTCTACGATGATCGGCATGCTCAGGCCGCCGGCCACGTCCTCGGCGGTGCGCTGGCCGCGGGTCAGGTTGACCGCCAGCTCGCGCACATCGTCCACGATGCGCGGCACGTCGGGCGCGGTCTGGGTGTAGACGAGCAGCTCGATCGGCGTGTCGGGGTGGTGATAGACCGCCATCCAGCTGGCCCGCACCCCGTAGGCCCCCAGCACGGCCGCCAGGGTCAGGGCGGACGCGGCGAGCACCGCCCGCCCGCCGAGCTGGCCGGCGAGGGTGAGCAGCCAGTAGATCAGGCCGCCGGCGATCAGCAGGGGCACCAGGCCCTGGAGCAGGTTGCGCTGGGCCGCCTGCCCCTCGCCGCCCGCGCCCAGCCGCCAGAGGGCCACGCCCACCGCCACGCCGGTGAGCATGGTGAGGACAGGGACGAGCCAGATCGTGGGCCGCTGGGCGGCGGCGCGGGCCGCGGGCTCGCCCTCAGGCGCGGGCCGCCGCGCGACGCCCAGGAGGCGCCCGATCACCCAGGCGGCGAGCAGGTTGCCGGGCAGGCTCATGTGCACCACGAGCCAGGGCATCTTCTCGCCCGCCCACGAGAAGATGATCACCGCCGTCCAGAACCAGAAGACCGCCAGGAGCGGGTACAGCTCCCAGGAGCGGAAAGCTGAGGGCTGAGGGCTGAAGGATGAAGGCCGCGCAAACGCCTCGGACGCCTGCTGCTCCCCCCCCGGTTGCTGGCCGTCGATCGGCTCAACGACGCCCGCATCCATAAGGCCAGCTGTCTCGCTGGATGTGACGAGGGCCGAGCTTTGGTCCTTCGTCCTTGGTCTTTGCTCTACAAAGCGCTGGACGACCGCGACGACCATGGCCACGACCGTGCCGAGGGCGGCGATCACGGCGAGGGGGTCATAGAGGGGCAGCTGCATCAGGTAGTAGTACCAGGGCTGGTCGCCGCGGGCGTACTCCTGCTGGCTGCCGAGCCAGTAGGCCAGGCCGGCGTAGAGTCCGGTGAGGGCGCCGGGCATGTAGGCGAAGAACGACGAGTAGAGGGTCACGTAGATGCCGCCGAGGATGGCCAGGGCGACCCAGAGGGTCTGGCGGCGCTCGAACCACAGCTCGCGCAGGCGCGGCGTGAGCACGGGCGTCGGGTCCCACAGGCGCTGGCAGAGCCAGGCCAGCAGGAAGGCTGAGGCCACGAGGAAAGCCTTCTCGCCGAAGTAGAGGCCCTGGCCCACGGGGATGCGCGGGTTGAAGACCATCAGGGCGAGGCAGACGGCCATCACGGCGGGCAGGACGATGTTCAGGTAACGGGCGAAGCGGCTCTCGGCGAGCAGGCGCATGAGCACGAAGACGCCGAAGATAAAGAACAGGATGTAGTACAGCTCGTGGGTGGCGATGGCGAGGGCGACCGAGGCGGCCACGAGGTAGAGCCAGCGGGCGCGCCCCGTGTCAATCCAGCGCAGGGCGCCCACGAACATCCAGAGCTCGAAGAGCACCATCAGGCCGTCGTGGCGCGCGAAGCGGGTGTAGTAGAGCAGGGCGGGCGTGAAGCCGAGCAGCGCCGCGGCCGCCAGGGCCCCGCCCCTGCCCACGTAGGGCCTGAGCCACCAGGCCGAGGCCACGAGCAGGATGCCGGAAACGGCCATCGGCAGGCGGGCCTGGGCGTCGCCGTCGCCGAAGAGGAAGTAGGACAGGGCCGTCAGGTAGTAGAGGCTTGGCCCGTGGTAGACCGGGTCGTAGCAGTAGGTGGGCGCCGTCACGCCGCCGCGGGGGCGGCCCTCCTCGTCGAGGCCGCTCCAGCAGTTGAAGCCGCCGGCGCCGGTGTAGAGGCGCCAGCTCGACCAGGCGTGGATGCTCTCGTCGTGGTGGAGGGCCATGCGGTCGAGGGCCCAGAGGTGGGCGACCACGCTGGCGATGATGAGCGCCGCGAAGGCCGCCACCTCCCAGTTGAGCCGGGAAAGGTGGACCGCCCTGGCGAGGGCCGCGGGGCGCTGGGGCTGGTTGATCGTCTCTACTGCCATTGGTGTCTCGTCACAGTCCTGTTCAGCCGCCTACGGGGCCTGGCCCCGCAGGTCGCCGCCGAGGCCGACGCCGATCTGGTCGGCGAGCTCGGGGCGCACGGCGATCACGAAGTCGGTGGAGCCCAGGGGGTGGCCCGGGTCGCGGAACATCAGGAAGCGCCACCAGCGCTCGCCCACGCCCCGGTCGAAGGGGTTGCGCAGCAGCTGGCCGAGCAGCGACGTCTGCTCAAGGGGCCCCTCGCGCCAGCCCGGCCCCAGCCTGTAGACCTGGTCCTCGGGGAACCACCAGCGCAGCGGGTAGCGCTGGATGACGAAGCCGTCGAGCAGCTCGCGGTTCTCGCGGTGGCGGTCCAGGTTCTCCTGGAGCATGAACACGGCCATGACCTCGGGCCCGGGGGCGGCGCCGAGCTGGCCGCCGTTGCGCTCGGCGTTGGTGAAGTCGCGCAGGTACCAGCTCCACACCGTCTCGTTGTCGTAGATCACGGGCATGGCCAGGCCGCGACCGCGCTTGACCGAGGCCTCCTCGATGCGCCGGACCACGCGCAGCACGTCTGGCGAGGTCTGGGTGTAGACCATCGGCTCGACGGGCACATCGCCGTTGAGGTAGGCCAGGCGGAACGAGGCCCTGGCGGTGTAGAGACCGACGGCGACGCCGAGGCAGACCGCGAGCATGGCCGCGGCGGGCCGCCAGCCCCAGCGCAGGCCGGCGCCCGCGGTGAGCAGGGCGACCAGCAGCAGGGCCGCCACGGGCACCACCCAGGGCGCGAGCACCGAGGAGGACCCGAAGCCGACGATCGCGGTCATCAGCACGAAGCTCAGGCCGACGATGGCCGCGAACAGGCAGCTGAAGACCGCCCAGGCGCGGCCGCTTGCCCGCGGGGCCAGGGCGTCCTGAGCCTCACTGCCGCTGGAGAAGATCGCCCGCTGGGCGGCCCAGGCGGCGAGCAGCGTCCACGGGAAGGTGATGTGGATGGTCAGCCAGGGCATCTTCTCGCCGGCCCAGGTGTAGATGCCGAGGGCGGCGAAGGACCACCAGGCGAGCAGGAGGACCGGGAAGGTGGCGCGCCGGCGCCGCAGCTCGTAGCCGAGCAGCGCGAGGCCGAGGCCGCCGAAGAGCAGCAGCAGGGGTTCGTAGACGAAGAGCTGGAAGAGGTAGTAGTGCTCGGGCTGGCCGCCGCGCTGCACGTTGTGCTGGGCGAGCCAGTAGAGCAGCGAGCCGGCCACGCCGCTCACGGCGCCGATCAGGTTGGTGAAGAAGGCGGTGAAGAAGACCAGGTAGATCGCGAGGAAGAGGGCCAGGGCCACCTTCCAGCGCCCGCCGTCGCCGAGGCTGGCGAAGGCGGCCGCGGCGGGGTCGTCGCGCTCGCGGGCGAGCTGCCAGGGGGTGCGGCCATCGGGGCCGGGGCGGCGCCAGATCAGGTAGACCAGGGCGGCGACTGCGCCGAGCAGCAGGCCAATGGCGAGCACCACGGCGGGGTGGGCGAAGAAGCGCAGCAGGTCGCCCAGGTAGAGGGCGAGGTTGGTGAACAGGTCGCGACCGCCGTCGTCGTCGGCCCTGTTGCGCACCTGCAGGGCGTAGCCGTTGTCCTCGGTGGCCAGCGGGGGCATGCCGAAGAGGCCGGGGCGCTCGACCTGCATCTCGCCCGTCTCGGGATCGCGGATCGCGTGGTGGGCGCCGTCCACCATGGCCTCGCCGGGGAAGACGAAGATCAGGGCGGCCACGGCCACGCCGAGGGCGGCGACGATGGCGAGGCCGGGCCTGTAGACGCGCCAGAGGAAGCCGGCGGCGAGGGGCGCGGCCATGATCAGCAGGAAGAGGTAGCTCGTCTCCTGGTTCACCAGCATCAGGGCGAAGGCGGCCGCGCCGACCAGCAGCCAGCGCGGGGCCCGCGTCGAGCCGTAGCGCACGATCGCGGCGAAGACCAGGGCCTCGCAGAGCACCGAGTAGATGTCGTGGCGGAAGAAGCGCCCGACGTAGAGGGCGACGGGCGAGATCAGCAGGTAGAACGCGGCGATCAGGGCGGCGGGGCGCCCGAGCTCGCGCCGCACCAGGAAGGGCGTGAGGGTGAGGGCCGTCCCGGCGAGGGCCGGCATCAGACGGGCCGCGACGTCGCCGTCGCCGAAGAGGAAGTAGCCCAGGGCGCCCAGGTAGTAGAGCAGGGGGCCGTGGAGCAGCGGGTCGTGGATGTAGCCGCGCCCGACGAACAGGTACCACGAGTAGGCCGCGTGGAGCGTCTCGTCGTGGTGCAGGGCCCGGTCGCCGAGGGCCCAGAGGTGCGCGAGCAACGAGGCCACGCCGAGGGCGAGGTAGGCCAGCTGCTCGACCGTGAGCGACCAGGGCCGGGCGGAGGCCGGCGCGTCGGCGGCTGTGGGCCGCGGCAGATCTAGGGTGGACATCGCACCTCGGGGCGCGCCGGGGCGCGCGAGACGTCAGCTCTGCCGGGCATTTTACACGAGAGGGGGCCGGAGCCGCAAGCTCGCTGGCGCTCGCCGGGGTGGGCGCGTCGCTCGGCTGCGCCTCGCTCGCGCGGGTGACGCTCGGGCGCTCCGCGCCCTCGCTGGGGTGAGGCTTGCTCGCTGGCGCTCGCTCGCCGGGGTGATCCGCGCAGCGCGAGCATCGCGAGCCGTCACCCCAGGCGAGCATCGCGAGCCGTCACCCCAGGCGAGCGTCAGCGAGCCTCACCCGGCTCCAGGGTCAGCGTAGCCACGGTGTGGCGGGTCACGGCCTCGGGCGTCCAGAGGAGCGGGAAGTAGCCGCCGGCGCGCCAGGCCGCGGCCATGTCGGCGTAGTGGCTGCTGGCGGGGTGGCCGCTCTGGCCGGCGGGCAGGATGATCCGCGCACTGTCCCAGTCGCCGGGGTCGAAGATCTGCCGCACCGAGGGCCCGTTGTAGCGGGGCCCGGCCACGGGGTCGCGCGGGATGTAGTGGTGGTTGACCGTGTCCATCTCGCCGCCTGTGGGCCAGGGGCCGCGGTTGAAGATCGGCGCCAGGGCCGCCACGGCGCCGAGGGGGTGGCGCAGGGTCAGGCTGTGGGCCCTGCCGTAGCTCCAGCGGGCCGGGTCGGGGCCCATGCGCTCGAGCGCCTCGGCCGCGGCGCGGGCCAGGGCCTCGCCCAGGACGCCGGCCCAGGCGCGCCCGCCGCCCAGCCAGAGGTCCTGGTAGCCGGACGACGGAGCGGCCTCGGCGCGAGCCAGGAGCTGGGGCAGGGCCCGGTCGAGGTAGATGCTCCCCGGCGTCCCCCCGAAGGCGCCCACGGCGGCCTGGGCGCCGAGCAGGCCCCCGAGCTCGGCGTAGGCCACGCGCAGCAGGTGGTGGCGCACGGCGTCGTAGACCGCGGCGGCGGCGCTATCGGCCGTCACCTCGCCGTCCCAGGCGGCGAGCAGGTCGCGCGCGGCGCGCTCGAGGGGGTCGGCCGGGGCGAGACCCTCGACAAGGCGGGCGAGGCGCAGCCCGGGCAGCGAATGCACGTCGTTCTGGATGCGGGCGAAGCTGCGGGCGTCGTGGCGCTCGGTCGCGGCGAGCAGCTGGGCGATACGCTCGGCCCTGTATGGGTTGGCGTACTCGCCGTGGATCTGGTCGTGGAGCGGGTGGTCGGGGCCGACGATGCGGTTGTTGGCGCTGACCACCGCGCCCGAGGGCGGGTCGAGGCTGGCGGGCAGCTCGGCGGGGGGGATGAAGCCGGCCCACTCGTGCTCGCCGTCCCACCCTGGCACGGGCAACTGCCCGTCGCCCCGGGCGCGCACGGGCAGCCTGGCGCCGAGGGCGTAGCCGATATGGCCCGCCGCGTCGGCATAGACGAAGTTCTGGGGCGCGACGTCCCAGTCCTCAAGGGCGGCGCGGAACGAGGCCCAGTCGTGGGCGCGGTTCAGGCGCAGCACCGCGCGGAGCGAGTGGGGCGAGGGGTCGAGGGCCGTCCAGCGCAGGGCCAGGCCCTCGCGGGGCCCGGGGGCCTCGGCGCGGCGCCGCGCCAGGGGCGACTCGGCCGGGCCGCTCACCTCGTCAATGAGCGGGCCGTGGTGGGTCAGGCGCACGTCGAGCAGGGTCACCTCGCGCTGGCCCTTGACCGCGATCTCCTCGCGGACCGTCTCGACCTCGCGCCAGCCGTCGCGCCAGGCGTAGCGGTCGGGGTCGTCGGGGTGGAAGCGCTCGAGGTAGAGGTCCTGGGTGTCGGTCATGGCCGTGGTCACGCTCCAGGCGATCTGCCTGGTGTGGCCGATGACCACGCCGGGCACGCCGGGGAAGGTGACGCCGGCGACGTGGTAGCGCCCGCCCTCGAGGTGGGCGGCGTACCAGACCCCGGGCAGGCCCAGGCCGAGGTGGGGGTCGCCGGCGAGCAGGGGGCGGCCGCTGGCGGTGCGGGCGCCGGAGACGGCCCAGGCGTTGGAGCCCTGGGGGCCGCCGGTGTCGCCGGTGAAGCGGGCGGCCTCCTCGGCCAGGCGCAGGGCCTCGTCGCCCATGGTCGGCGTGTAGGCGGCGCCGGCGGGCACGGCGATCGCGGCCTCGCCGGGGTAGCGGGGGGCGATCGCGCGAGCCCGCTCCTCCCCGAGGGCGGCCACGGCGTGGGCGTTGAGCAGCTCGCTCGTCCAGTTGCCCGAGAGGTTGAGGGCCATCACCTTGGGCCAGACCAGGATGTCGGGGATCGTCCAGGGCTCCGGCTGGAGGCCGAGGATGGCGAACTCGAGGGGCGGGCGCCCGCGCGGGGCCTCGGCGCCGGCGTTGGCGCCCCCGCCCCACGCCCCGCTGGTCCCCGGGGTCTTCTCCTCCAGCACCCCC
>DAOLDO010000133.1:0-10456 GCA_035327325.1 Chloroflexaceae bacterium
CGCAGCATCGAGCTGGCCGGCGCCCCCGCCGACCTGCCCACCACCGTCGCCGCCCGCGAGCGCAACGCTGTCGAGCTGTTCGGCGAGCTCCTGGCCGAGCTTGGGCCCGCCGAGATCGCCCGCAGTGTCGGCGAGTGAGCCAAGTGGAGTAGCGACCCGGCGGCGAGGGAGGATCGGTATGGCGGCGACTGAGCGCGAGCTGGACGGGCGGCCCGACGAGGCGGTCGAGTGTGTCTCGCCGCCCGAGGTCGCGGCGGCGGCCGGGCTGACCTATGTGCACGACGGCGAGGCCGGCTTCACCCGCGCGCCCGACGGCGAGGGCTTCGTCTACCTCGGCCCCGACGGCCGGCCCGTGACCGACGAGGCCGAGCTGGCCCGCTTCAAGGCCCTCGGCATCCCCCCCGCCTGGCGCGAGGTCTGGATCTGCGCCCGGGCCGACGGCCACCTGCAGGCCACCGGGCGCGATGCGAGGGGGCGCAAGCAGTACCGCTACAACCCCCGCTGGCGCGAGGTGCGCGACGAGACCAAATACGAGCGCACCCTGGCCTTCGCCGAGGCCCTGCCCGCCCTGCGCGAGCGCGTCGCCCGCGACCTGGCCCGCCCCGGCCTGCCCCGCGAGAAGGTCCTCGCCGCCGTGGTGCGCCTGCTCGAGACGACCCATATCCGCGTCGGCAACGAGGAGTACGCCCGCGACAATAAGTCCTTCGGGCTGACCACCATGCTCGACCGCCACGTCAAGGTCGAGGGCGGCCGGATCCGCTTCGCCTTCAGGGGCAAGAGCGGCATCAAGCACCGGGTCGCCCTCAGCGACAGGCGCCTGGCGAAGATCGTGCAGCGCTGCCGCGACCTGCCCGGCCAGCAGCTCTTCCAGTACCTCGACGAGGACGGCGCGGTGCAGGACGTGGGCTCGGCCGACGTGAACGCCTACCTGCGCGAGGTGACGGGCCAGCCCTTCACCGCCAAGGACTTCCGCACCTGGGCCGGCACGGTCTGGGCGGCGAGCCTGCTGCGCGCGACGCCCCCCGCCGAGAGTGAGCGCGAGGCCAAGCGCCAGCTGAGCCGGGCGATCGAGGCCGTGGCCGAGCGCCTCGGCAATACGCCCACGATCTGCCGCAAGTGTTATGTCCACCCTTCGGTGGTCGAGGCCCACCTCAGCGGCGCCCTGCGCGAGCGGCTGGGCCCCCCGCCCCCCGACGACCCCGACGACGGGCTGGCGCCCGACGAGGTGAGCGTGATCGCGTTCCTCAAGGGGCAGAGGGATGAGGTGTGAGGTGTGAGGTGTGAGCCTTCCGCGAGCGTGCTCGTGGCGGAATTACACCTCACACCTCACACCTCACACCTCACAGCGCGAGCGCCAGCGAGCGCCTCACCCGGCGAGCGCAGCGAGCGTATGCAGCGCGATCATGCGCTCCTCGTCGGTTGGGATGACATAGGCGGCCAGGCGGCTTCCCGGGGCGCTGATGCGCGGGCCGTGGGCGGCGTTGGCCGCGGGGTCGAGGGCGAGGCCCAGCCAGGCCAGGCCCTCGCAGACGCGCCGCCTGATGCCCGCGGCGTTCTCGCCGATGCCGGCGGTGAAGACCAGGCCGTCTATGCCGCCCATGGACGCGGCCAGGGCCCCCGTCTCGCGGACGATCCGGAAGACGTAGTAGTCAATCGCCTCGGCGGCTCGCGGGTCGTCGCTGGCCTCGAGGTTGCGCATGTCGTTGCTGACCCCCGAGATGCCGAGCAGGCCCGAGCGCTTGTAGAGCAGGTCTTCGATCTGCTTCGCGCCCATGCCCTTCTCCTGCATCAGGTAGAGCAGCACGCCCGGGTCAATCTGGCCCGAGCGGGTGCCCATGGGCAGCCCGTCGAGGGCGGTGAAGCCCATGGTGCTGTCCACGCTGTGCCCCGCGCTGATCGCGCACATGCTCGAGCCGTTGCCGAGGTGGGCGACCACCACCTTGCCGCCGGCCAGCTCGGGGGCCAGCTCGGGCAGGGCGCGGGCGATGTACTCGTACGAGAGGCCGTGGAAGCCGTAGCGGCGCACGCCCTCGTCGTAGTACTCGCCCGGCAGCCCGTAGATGTCGGCCACCTTGGGGTGGCTGCGGTGAAAGGCCGTATCGAAGCAGGCCACGTTCGGCACGCCCGGCAGGAAGTCGAGGGTGGCCCCGATCCCGGCCAGGTTGGCCGGCTGGTGCAGGGGCGCCAGGGGCACGAACGACTCCAGGTCGCGCAGCACGCCGTCGTCAATCACCGTCGGCGCGCTGTACGTCGGGCCCCCGTGGACCACCCTGTGGCCGACGCCGATCAGACCCTCCTCCGGCAGGTGCGGGTCGAGCCAGGCGGCCAGCATCTCGAGGGCGTGGGCGTGGCCCCGGCCCAGGGGCGGGTTCTCCCACGCGTCCTCGTGGGCCACCGCCCCGGCGCCGTCGCGCACCTTGAAGCGGGGCCGCGTGCCGATGCCCTCGATCTGCCCGTTGTAGCGCACCGCGAGCGCGCCGCCCGCCCGGTCGAAGACGGTGAACTTGATGCTCGACGAGCCGGCGTTCAGCACCAGGATGGCCTTGCTCACTGCGGGCTCCTTAGTCTGCCGTCGTGGCCAGCCGGGCGCGGCGGGCGTGGACGAGCAGCACGGCGACGGCGCACGAGGCCAGGCGGGCGCGCAGGGTATCGGCGCGGCTGGTGAGGATGATCGGCACCCTGGCCCCCAGCACGATGCCGGCGGCCTCGGCGCGGGCCAGGAAGGTCAGCTGCTTGGCCAGGATGTTGCCGGCCTCGAGGTCGGGCACCAGCAGGATGTCGGCCTGGCCCGCCACCGGCGAGACGATCTTCTTCGTCCTGGCGGCCTCCATGCTGATCGCGTTGTCGAGGGCCAGGGGCCCGTCGAGCAGCCCGCCGACGATCTGCCCGCGGTCGGCCATCTTGCAGAGGGCGGCCGCCTCGACCGTCGAGGGAATCTCGGGGTTCACCGTCTCGACCGCCGAGAGGATGGCCACCTTGGGCGTCTCGATGCGCAGCACCTGGGCCAGCTCGATCGCGTTCTGGCAGATGTCGGCCTTGGCCTTCAGGTCGGGCGCGATGTTCACCGCCCCGTCCGTCACGATCAGCGGCTTGGGGTAGGTCGGTACATCCATGATGAAGCAGTGGCTGATGCGCCGGTCGGTGCGCAGGCCCGTGGCCTTGTTGACCACCTCGGCCAGCAGCTCGTCGGTGTGCAGGCTGCCCTTCATCAGGGCCTCGGCCTGGCCGCCCCGCACCAGCTCGACCGCCTTCGCCGCCGCTGCGTGGCTGTGCTCCACGTCCACGATCTTGTAGGCCGTCAGGTCTATGCCCTCGCCCTCGGCCACGGCCCGGATCTTGGCCTGGGGGCCGACCAGCAAGGGCGTGATCAGGCCCTCCTGCGCGGCGTCAATCGCGCTGGTCAGCGAGATGTCGTCGCAGGGGTGTACGACCGCCACGGTGATCGGCTCCAGGGGCTCGCACGCCTCCATCAGCATCTCGTAGCCGTTGAAGGCGTTATCATCGGGGGGGGGGCTCAGCAGCTCACCATTCCGGCTCATCGCCATACTCCTCTCTCGCCCATCTTGTCAATCACGGGGCGGCCCTGGCCACGCTGGCTCAGTGTCGTGCGTGATGCGTGCCACGCTGGCGCCCCTATTGTCCGCACGCCAGTTACAGCTGTCAAGACGCGGCGGGCCCGCCCATTTCGGCTACAATGTCCTCGCGCAGCACCACAGGAGGAGGCAGGCCCATGCGGATCACGCTCTTCGGCGCGGCCGGCGAGGTCACAGGCTCGGCCTATCTGGTCGAGACCGCCCGCGCCCGCGTCCTGGTGGACTTCGGCATGTTCCAGGGCGGCCGCGACGACGACGAGCGCAACGTCGTGCCCCGCGGCCTCGCCCCGCGCCAGCTCGACGCCGTGGTGCTCACCCACGCCCACATTGACCACACCGGCCGCCTGCCCCTCCTGCCAAAGGCCGGCTTCACGGGCCCGGTCTTCGGCACCGCCGCCACCCTCGAGACGGCCGAGCTGCTGCTCGAGGACTCGGCGCGCCTCCAGGCCGGCGACCTGCGCCACGCCAACAGGCGCCGCGAGCGCGCCGGCCTGCCCCTGCTCGAGCCGCCCTACGACGAGGGCGACGTGGCCGAGATCGTCGGCCGCTTCAGGTCCCTGCCCTACGACCAGCCCGTCGAGGTCGCGCCCGGCGTCCGCGTCGAGCTGGTCGAGGCCGGGCACGTGCTCGGCTCGGCCAGCATCAGGCTCACCACCGACGACGGCGACCGCGAGAAGATCGTGGTCTTCTCGGGCGACGTCGGCCCCTCCGGCGCCCCGCTGCTGCGCGACCCCGGCCGGCTCGAGGGCGCCGACCTGGTCTTCCTCGAGGCGACCTACGGGGACCGCGACCACAGGCCCTTCGCCGAGACCGAGGCCGAGTTCGCCGCGGTGATCGCGGCCGCGGTCGCCAGGCGCGGCAAGATCCTCATCCCCTCGTTCGCCGTCGGCCGGGCCCAGGCCATCCTCTTCTACCTGGCCGAGCTGTTCCGCCGCCGCGTCGTCGCCCCCTTCCCGATCTACCTGGACAGCCCCCTGGCGATCAAGGCCACCCGGATCTACAGCCGCCACCCCGAGCTCGCCGATGAGGACTGGGACGAGGAGCACGAGCGCAGGCGTCTGCGCCGCGACCTGGCCACCCTCGAGCTCTGCGAGACGGCCGACGAGTCGCGGGCCCTGAACGACAAGCGCGGCCCCTGCGCGATCATCGCCGGCTCGGGCATGTGCACAGGCGGGCGTATCCTGCACCACCTGCGCCACAACCTCTGGCGGCGCGAGACGGCCGTGCTGATCGTCGGCTACCAGGGCGTCGGCACTCTCGGCCGGGCTCTGGTTGACGGCGTCAACCCCGTGACCATCTTCGGCGAGCCCGTCGCCGTGCGGGCCTCGATCCACACGATCAACGGGCTGAGCGCCCACGCCGGCCAGTCCGAGCTGCTGGCCTGGCTCGCGCCCCTGGCCGCCGGCGGCGCCCGCGTCGCCCTCACCCACGGCGAGGAGCGGGGCCGCGCGCCCCTGGCCCGCCTGATCGAGCAGCGCCACCGCATCGCCTGCGAGCTGCCCGCCTTCGGCGAGACGATCGTGCTGTAGACGCTTGCGATTGGCGTTGCGGCGCCCGGGTTGGGGGCCCGGGTTGGGCGCCCGCGTTGAGGCGCCCCGACCTTGCCCCCACCGGGCGTACAGGCGGCCCACGGCGGTCGTGCTCACGACCGCGGCGCGGGGTAGGCGCCCGGGGCCAGGCCGAGCTCGGCGACAAGGGCGTCGAAGGCCGCGACCACCCGCGGGTCGAAGTGGCGCCCCGACTCCTCGCGGATCAGGGCCAGGGCGGCCTCCGGCGTCCTGGCCTTGTGGTAAGGGCGGTCGTGGGTGATCGCGTCCCAGACGTCAATCACGGCGAAGATGCGCGCGGCGATCGGGATGGCCTCGCCCGCCAGCCCCTCCGGGTAGCCGCTGCCGTCCCAGCGCTCGTGGTGGTAGTAGGGGATGGCCATGGCGGGCGCGAGGAAGCTCACCGGCGCGAGCAGGTCGCGGGCGTAGATCGTGTGGCGCTTCATCTCGGCCCACTCGTCGGGGTCGAGCTTGCCGGGCTTGAGCAGGATGCGGTCGGGGATGCCGATCTTGCCCACGTCGTGGAGCAGGGCGCCGCGCCGGATCTGGGTGAGGGCCTCACCGGCGAGGCCCAGGCTCTCGGCCAGGCGCACCGTCAACTCGGTGACGCGCCGCGAGTGGCCCTCGGTCTCGTGGTCGCGCAGGTCGAGGGCCCTGGCCCAGCCCTCGAGGGTGCTGTCGTAGGCCCGCTCGAGCTCGAGGGCCGCCGCCGCGAGCCGGTCCTGGTCCTCCTGGAGGCGCCTGTAGCGGTTGAGCCTGGTGATCGTCCTGACCCGCAGCCGCAGCTCGATCCGGTCCACCGGCTTGCTGAGGAAGTCGTCGGCCCCGGCCTCGATGCCGTGGAGTCGCGAGGCCCGGTCGTCCAGGGCGGTGATCATGACGATCGGCATCTCGGCCGTGCGCACGGCCGACCTGAGGCTGCGGCAGACCTCGTAGCCGTCCAGGCCGGGCATCATCACGTCGAGCAGGACCAGGTCGGGCAGGCGGGCGTGGGCCAGGGCCAGGGCCTCGGGCCCCGACTCGGCGACGAGCAGCCTGTAGCCGCTCCCCTCGAGGGCCATGGCCAGCAGCTCGCGGCTGCTCTCGTCGTCGTCCACGATCAGAATGGTTGCAGTCGTCGCCATACGATATCGCTAGAGAGCGGCGCCCGCCGGGGGTGCCCGGGGGCTAGCCGGCGAGCAGGCCGAAGCGGAGGGCGTAGACAGCGGCCTGGGTGCGGTCGGAGACGTCGAGCTTCGCGATGATATGCTCGACGTGGTTCTTCACGGTGCCGGGGCTGATCTTGAGGTCGGCCGCGATCTCGCGGTTGGTGCGCCCCTCGGTCACCAGCCTGAGCACCTGGTGCTCGCGCGCGGTCAGGCTGGTGCGGGGCGGCTGCTCGCGGGCGCCGCCCGCGGCGGCGCGGCGCAGCAGGCCGGCCGCCTGGTCCCCGCAGAGCAGGGCCTCGCCCCTGAGGGCGCGCCGGGCGGTGCCGAGGATCTGCTCGCGGCTGGTGTCCTTGAGCAGGTAGCCGGCGGCGCCGAGGCGCAGGGCCTCGACGATGTACTCGGGGTCGGCGTGAAACGAGACCAGCAGCACGCTGGTGCGCGGGCAGATCGCCTTGATCGCCCCCGTCGCCTCCAGGCCGCTCATCCTCGGCATGCGTACGTCGAGCACGGCCAGGCCGGGCTGAAGCACGCGGCACAGGGCTACGGCCTCATCGCCGTCCGCGGCCTCGCCGACCACGAGCAGATCGCGGGTGTCGTCGAACACCGCGCGCAGGCCGGCCCTGGCGAGATCGTGATCGTCGGCGATCACCACGTGCGCCGGCTGGCCGGCGCGGCTGAGGGGTCTGGGCGGGGCGCTCATAGGCGTTCGTCCTTGGGCTGCGGGGTCAGGGGGAGTTCGGCGGCGACCCGGGTGACCGTGGCGGGGCCGCATATGACGGTCAGGGTACCGCCGACGATCGCGGCCCGCTCGCGCATCATGCGCAGGCGCAGGCGGCTCCGGGAAGAGCCGCTCGCAGCGCAGTTGCTCGTCGTAGAGCAGCCTGTAGCGGTTCAGGCCGACAATCGCGCGCACGCGCAGGCGCAGCTCGAAGCGGTCCAACGGCCAGGTGACGAAGTCGTCGCAGCCGGCCGCGATGCCGGCCAGGCGCGCCGCCCGGTCGTCGGGGGCGGTGACGAAAAGCACCGGCACGCGAGCGGTCGGGGGGTCGGCCCGCAGCCGACGGCACACGGCCAGACCGTCGAGATCGGGCAGTATCATATCGAGCAGGATCAGGTCGGGCAGGCGGCGCCGCGCCAGCTCGAGGCCCGTCGCGCCCCCGTCGGCCAGCAGCAGCTCGTAGCCCTCGCCGCCGAGCAGCTCGACGAGGGCCTCGCGCGAGGCAGCCAGGTCGTCTATGATCAGCACCGTCGCCGGTCGTAACATTGCCTCTTCCGCCAGGGGGCGGCCCACCTTCGCCGGCACGCCGATGCGATTATAGCAGCGGGGCATACCGGGCTATGACCGGCAGTTGTCGTTTCTACGCCGTTCGGATCCTTGAAATCGCGCCCACAGTCACGCATACTGTTCCCGCAGCACCAGCGCCCGACCGGCGGTCTCGCGCCGCCCTGGAGCACCTGTATGCGCCGTACTCTCAACCTGGCCGTGGCCCTGGCGGCGGCCCTCGCCCTGGCCGCCTGCGCCGGCACCATGCCCGAGCAGGCCCCGGCGGTCGCCCAGCCAGCCGCGCCGGCCGTGACCGCCGGCAGCCTGACGATCCGCGACCCGTGGCTGCGCCCCGCCAGCCCCGACGCCCCCGCGTCCACAGCCATGCCCGACGCCACGCCCGCCCCCGCGGGCGGCCACGGGATGGCCCCGATGGTCACCACCGGCGCCTATATGACCATCGCCAACGGCGGCGCCGAGCCCGACGCCCTGCTGGGAGTGACGGCCCCGCCCGGCCTCGCCGAGGCCGTCGAGCTGCACACGGTGATCGAGGAGGGCGGCATGATGCGCATGCGCCCCGTCGAGCAGATCGAGGTGCCGGCCAACGGCGAGGTCGCCCTGAAGCCGGGCGGCTTCCACATTATGTTCATCGGCGTGCGGCGGGAGCTGCGGGCCGGCGACACGGTGGCCCTGAGCCTGGAGTTCGCGCGGGCAGGCGCCGTCGAGGTGACGGCGGTGGTGCGACCGGCGAACCCGATGCCCTAGCCCTGGAACCTAGAAAGAGCCTTTTGCCCATGCGACGGATCCTCTCGGCCCTCCTGGGGGCCCTCGTCCTGGCGGCCCTGGCGGCCTGCGGCGCCCCCCAGCTGAAGGGCACCGTGCTCGACCCGCCCAGCCCCGCGCCCGACTTCACCCTGACCGACGAGCAGGGGCAGCCCTTCACCCTGAGCGAGCAGCGGGGCAAGGTGGTGGTACTGTTCTTCGGCTTTACCTCGTGCCCCGACATCTGCCCGGCCGAGCTGTCGAACCTGGCGGCGGCTACACGGCAGCTGGGCGACGCGGCAAGCGACGTGCAGGTGGCCCTGGTCAGCCTCGACCCCGAGCGGGACACGAGCGAGCGCCTGGCCCAGTACGTGGGCGCCTTCGACCCGAGCTTCAAGGGGCTGCGGGGCGACGCGGCCGCCCTCGCGCCGGTCGCGCGGGACTACGGCGTCTTCTACGAGAAGCGCGAGCTGCCCGGCTCGGCCCTGGGCTACACGATTGACCACTCGGGCTACGTGTATGTGATCGACAAGGCCGGGCGCTGGCGCGAGGTGATCGCCAATGGCGCGCCCGTGGCCGACCTCGTGTCCGACCTGCGCGCCCTGACGCGCGAGCGGGACTGAGGGAAGGCTGAAGGCTGAGGGCTGAAGGCCGCGAAGGAAGGGGGATGGTATGTGCCAGCGCCCCGTCGCCATGGCCCTGGCGGGGCTGGCCCTGCTGCTCGGGCTGGGCCTCGGCGGCCTCTGGGCCCTGCGCGAGGCCCGCGACGCGGCGCGCACCTACGTGGTGCGGGTGCCGCCGGGCACGGCGGCGCGCATGGCCGCGGGCGAGCAGGTCGAGATCTTCCCGCGGCGGATCGAGCTGCGCCTGAGCCAGCACGACACCCTGGTGGTGCGCAACGACGACAGCGAGCCGATCACCGTGGGGCCGTACCGGATCGCGCCGGGCCAGCGCTTCGTGCAGCGCTTTGAGGGCCCGGGCACCTTTGACCTGATCTGCTCGCTCCACGGCGCCGATGGGCTGCGCATCGTCGTCACACGCTAGGGGCAGGTGCGCATGGCCATGTTTGCAAAACGGCGAAGATGCGCTACAATACCAGGGTGATCACAACTGAGACACTTGCTCCTTTAGTGGGCGACGCGCAAGCGGACGCCCGCGTTGGCGTTTAGAACAAGAGCGAGCAGACAAAGCCAGACGAGCGCACCATGCAAAAACCGGAGACCCTGCAGGTCCAGCCGCGCGTGACCCTGGTCGCGGCGGGGATGAACTACGGACGTTTTGCGATTGAGCCCCTCGAGCGGGGCCACGGCAGCCCGCTGGGCAACGCCCTGCGGCGGGTGCTGTTCTCCTCGATCCCGGGCGCCGCGGTGACGCGGATCAAGCTGGGCGGGGTTATCCACGAGTTCTCGACCATCCCGGGCGTGCTGGAGGACGGCACGCAGCTGGTGCTGAACGTCAAGGGCATCAGGCTGCGCTCGTACTCGGAGCGGGCCGTGACGATGCAGCTGGTCAAGCGGGGGCCGGGCCCGGTCTTCGCCAGCGACATTGACGCCCCGAGCACGGTCGAGATCGTCAACCCCGAGCACTACCTGTGCACGGTGGACGACGACTCGGTGCTCGAGATGCAGCTGACGGCCGAGCGCGGCCGCGGGACGAGCCTGGCCGACAACAACAGCGGCCTGAACATCGGCGAGATCGCGGTGGACGCCCTGTTCAACCCGGTGCCCCAGGTCAACTTCCTGGTTGACAGCGTCGAGAACGGCGGCGGCGAGCTGCACGAGCGCCTGACCCTCGAGATCTGGACCGACGGCACGATCAAGCCGGGCGACGCCCTCGGCCACGCGGCCCAGGTGCTGACCCAGCACTTCGGGCGGATCGCGGTCTTCGACCAGCCCGAGCCCACGGCGGAGGTCGCGGCGCCCGCCGGCCGGGCCATCCCCGCCGACGTGTACAACCGCACGATCGACGAGCTCGGCCTGAGCACGCGCACCTACAACAGCCTGCGCCGCGCCGACATCACCACGATCGGGCGCCTGCTCGAGCTTGACGACCGGGCCCTGCACGGGATCCGCAACCTCGGACCCAAGGGCGTCGAGGAGATCCGCCAGCGCCTCGCGGCCCTCGGCTACCTCGAGGGCGGCG
>DAOLDO010000134.1:0-10453 GCA_035327325.1 Chloroflexaceae bacterium
CGGGCGAACCCGACAACATCCCCGCCCTGATCTACGCCCTGCTCCCGCTGCTGCTCTGGGCGGCGGTCCGCTTCGGGCCGGGCGGCGTCAGCCTGGCGACGACGACCGTGATGCTGCTCGCGATCTGGCAGACCTCCAACGGGCGGGGCCCGTTCCTGGGGGCCGCGGCCATCGAGAACGTCTTCAACCTGCAAGCTTACTTTCTCGCCTTCGCCGCGCCACTGATGCTGCTCGCCGCCCTGATCGAGGAACGGCGGCGCGGCGCGACTGTCCTCGTCGCGCTGAATGCGGCCCTCGAGGGCCGCGTCGCCGCCCGCACCCGCGCCCTCGGACAGACGAACCGCCAGCTGGCGGCCGCCCGCGACCAGGCCGTGCGCACCGTGGGGCTGCTCAGGCACGAGGTGGCCGAGCGCGAGCGGGCCGAGGCGAGCCTGCAGCAGCGCGTGGCCGAGCTCGAGGCCCTGAACCAGATCGCCCGCGCCCTCACCGGCTGGACCAGCCTGGGCAGCGGCCTAGCGGCGGCCGCCCCGCTGATCCGCGGGCTGCTCGACGTCGCGACGGTCAGCGTCTGGGTCGAGGAGACGCCCGGCGGCACACTCCAGCGCGCGCTCGCCGCCGGCACCTCCGGCGTCGCCGGCGCGCCGGCCCTGCTCGACGAGGAGCGGGCGCGCCTGCTGCTCAGAGGCCCCGCCCTGACGGTCGCGCCGCTCGCGGCCGAGGACGATCTGGTCGCCTGCCCCTGCGCCGACGGCGGCCACCCTGGCACCTACCCGGCGCTGCTCGTGGTCCTGCGGGCCCGCGGCGAGCCCACGGGGCTGCTCTGCGCCCGCGCGGCCCGCCCCGACCGGCAATTCCCGCCCGACCAGCTGGCCCTCGCCGAGACGGTCGGCGGGCTGCTGGCGACCGCGCTGGATAACGCCCGCCTCCTCGCCGAGGCCCAGGCCGCGGCGGCCGAGCAGGAGCGGCAGCGCCTCGCCCGCGACCTCCACGACTCGGTCAGCCAGGCCCTCTTCGCCGCCAACCGCACCGCCGAGGTGCTCCCCCTGCTCTGGGAGCTCGACCCGGAAGAGGGCCAGAGAGCCCTGCGCGACCTCAGCTCCTTCACGGGGAGCGCCCTGGCCGACATGCGCGCTCTACTCCTCGAGCTACGCCCGAAGGCCCTCATCGAGACGCCGCTCCACGTCACCCTGGGCCACCTGGCCACGGTCTTCGCCGGCAAGGCGCGGGTCGTGGTCGAGCCGGCGATCGAGCCGGCGCCGCCGCTACCGCCGCACCCCCAGCTGACGCTCTACCGCATCGCCCAGGAGGCTCTCAACAATGTCGCCAAGCACGCCTGCGCGAGCAGGGTCGTCGTCGGGCTGGCGGTCGCGCCGCCGGTCGAGGGCGCGGTCGCCTGGGCTGGCACGGTCGTGCTGACCGTGGCCGACGACGGGCGGGGGTTCGACCCCGACGCCGCGCCGGCGGGCGGCATCGGCCTGGCCTCGCTGCGCGAGCGGGCCGCCGAGATCGGCGCCGAGCTGGAGATCGTCTCGCGGCCGGGCGGCGGCACGCGGGTGCGGGTCGCCTGGCGCCAGGGCTGATGCAGAGCCAGCCACCGCGGCCCCAGGGTCGGCCCGGCGGACACAAAGGCGCGCTGAGCCGCGCGCCGGCTACAGGTGGAGGTCGGGGCGCAGGGCGTACTGCCACCAGTTGTTGAGCACGCCGTCGGTGCTGCCGGGGGCACGGGGCAGGTGGTCGAGCCACCAGAGGTGGTGGGCGCGCATGTCGCCGCCGCCCCACTCGTGGGCGCGCACCTCGCGGGGCGGCGCGCTCAGGTCGGGGAAGCCGTACCAGGCGTCTGCGCGGGAGAGGACGGGGCGCGGGTTGCCCCAGTCGTAGTCGTGGGCGCTGCTCGGCGCAAAGTGGACGTTGCCGCACTCGGCGCGGTTGGGGTGGCTCTGGTCGTAGCGCGTGAAGCGCTCCCACAGGTTGCGCTCGCCCCTGTGCCCCCGGTAGACGTGGGCCATGATCGACTCGACGCGGTGGCCGAAGTTCTCGAGCATGCAGCCCACGTCGCGCTCGTAGTTGAAGCCCATGACCACGAAGCGCCGCCCGCAGCCCTCGCTGCCGGCGAGGGGCGGCGAGTTGCACCAGATCGCCCCGCTGCCGGCCATGTGGCTCTCGTAGTAGCCGGCGTAGGGGAAGGCGAAGAGCCAGACCTCGTCCACCTCGCCGCGTAGCACCCTGGCCGTCAGGTCGAACTCGGCGAGGATGGCGTGGTAGTCGGCGGCGTCGGGCTGGTGGAAGCCGCCGCGGCGGGCCCAGCAGCGCAGGTACTCGGCGTCGTCGTAGCGGAAGCCGTCCACCTTGGCCGGGTAGCCGTCAACCACGTGGCGCTCGACCACGCTGTAGTGGGCCAGGCCGCCCGAGGCGAGCCGCAGGTCGTCGGCGTACTGGCGGGCGAGGGCGTCGGGGTCGTGCCAGCCGAAGTGCTGGTGGAGGCGCCGGCCGCCGTGGGCCTCGAGCACGGGGTCGTGGACGACCATGGCCACGCGCAGCTCTATGGGCGCGACCGGCGCCTCCTCGCCGCGCACCAGGGGCCGGGCCTCGTCGTCGCGCCGCTTGCCGCCAAAGAGCCAGTCGAACACGCCAATCTCCTCTCCGAGTTTCCGGCCGGGCAGGTTTACCACGAAGAGCACGAAGGAAACCTAAGGGCATTCACGGCTGTGTCCCGCCGACGTCGTCCGCAGCATGAGAGGCGCTCAGCGCGACCATAGCTCAGCCTCAACGAAAGCCCGCACTGGGCAGCGTCGCGCTCGCTCGGCACAGCATCTCTCCAGCCCTTCGCGCCCTTCGTGGCCTTCGTGGTAAAAGGTCATCGGCCTCTTGATGCGCCCAGCGCCAGCTCGTAGGCCCGCTCGGCGGTGGGGGCCAGGCTGTCCCAGCTGAAGCGAGCGGCGGCGGCGCGGGCGCCGGCGGCGAGGCGGGCGCGCAGGGCCTCGTCGTCGAGCAGGCGGACGGCGGCGGCCGCCAGGGCGGCGGGGTCGCCCGGGGGCACCAGCAGGCCGGAGGACTCGTGGGCGACGAAGCTGCGGGCCTCGCCCACGTCGCCGGCCACCACGGCCAGCCCGGCGCCCATCAGCTCGAGCAGCTTGGCCGAGCAGCGGGCCCTGTTGATCAGGGTGTCGCGGGCGGGGGCCAGGGCGACCGACGCCTCGGCCAGGACCGCGGGGATCTGCGCCGGCTCGAGCCAACCCCTGTAGTCTACCATCGGCGCGAAGCCCGCGCGGGCGGCCAGGGCCAGCAGCTCGCGCTCCTCGCCGTTCTCGCCCCTGCCGACGACGATCAGCCGGGCCCGCGGGCGAGCCGCGTGGATCGCCACCAGGGCCGCCGCAAGCTCGGCCAGGTCCAGCTCCCAGAAGCGCGTGTAGAGCAGCAGCGCCGGCGGGCCGGGGGCCGCGGCGGCGGGCGGCGCGGGGGGCGGGTCGGCGCCGTTGGGCAGGTAGAGCACACGGCCCGGGGGCACGCCCATCGCCCAGACCAGGCTCTCGAGGGTGCGGCTGGCGACGGTGACGGCGGCGGCGCGGCGGGGGAGGTCGCGCTCCTGCCAGGCGAAGAGGGCCCTGGCGTAGCCGGGGTAGGGCAGCAGATCGTTCCAGCCGCCGGGGCCTTCCCAGTCGTCGGCGTCGAGCACGAGGGGCGGGCGGGGGCGGCCGCGGGCGGGGGCGAGGCGGGCGGCGCGGGCGGCGAGGCCGCCGTAGCCCTTGGGCTTGAACAGGTGGAGCAGATCGGGCCCCTCGGCGAGGGCGAGGCGCAGCAGGGCGGCGGCATGCTCGGGGGCGGCGACGGGGCCCGGCAGGCGGGGCAGGGGCGCGTGGGTCACGGGGACGCCGGCGTACACGGCGGTGGTGCCGGCGTCCTCGGGGTTCTGGACGGGGGGCGCGACGATGGCGAGGCTGTGGCCGCGGCGGGCCAGGGCCTGGGCCAGGGGCAGCATGCGCGCGAGCAAGGTGCCCTTCGGGCGGATCCCGAAGGGCGCGATCATCACGACGCGCAGGGCGCGGCTCACCCCCGCCCGCGCCTGACGATCGCGAGCATCTCGGCCACCTGGGTCACCTTGACCCGGGGGCGGCCCTGCTCGGCGCCACGGGCGGCCTCGTACTCGTCGAGGAGCTTCCAGCCGGCATAGTCCACGTACTCGACGCCGCGCCGGCGCAGCAGGTCGGCCACGTCGCCGTCGTCGGGGGCCGCGTCGAGCAGGGGCAGGTCGTCCACCATCGCGGCGACGGTGGCGACGGCGTCGGGCTTGTTGGTGCCGATCACGCCGGAGGGGCCGCGCTTGGCCCAGCCGACCACGTACTCGCCCATCACCTGCTCGCCGCTGCCGTGCTCGGTCACCCGACCGGCCACGTTGGGAATGGTTCCGCCGGCGTTGTTGTAGGGCACGCCAGGCAGCGGCACGCCCCTGTAGCCGACCGAGCGCAGGATCATGCCGCAGGGGAGGGTCTCGTACTCGCCGGTACCCTTGGCTCGCAGGCTGCCGTCGGGCGACTGGGCGAGGGTGTTGCGCTCGACCTTGACGGCGACGACGCGGCCGCCCTCGCCGACGATCTCGACGGGCGAGGCGAGGAAGCGCATCACGATCCGCCGGGGGGCGCCGGTGGCGGCGCGGGCGGCGTAGGCGCGCAGCAGCTCGACGTTCCTGAGGGCGGTCTTGTCGTCGGCCAGGCTGGCCTCGCTCGTCGGGTCGAGGCGCACGTCCTCCTCGGACACGACCACATCTACCCCGGCGAGCTCGCCGAACTCCTTCAGCTCGGGGGTGGTGAAGGCGGCCTGGGCGGGGCCGCGGCGGCCGAGCATCACCACCTCGCGCACCTTGCTGGCGCGCAGGGCCGCGAGGGCGTGGTCGGCGATGTCGGTCTTCGCCAGCTCCTCGGGGTCGGTCACAAGGATACGGGTCACGTCCATGGCCACATTGCCGTTGCCGATCACAACGACGCGCTCGTGGGACAGGTCGAAGGTCAGATCGGCGTAATCGGGGTGGCCGTTGTACCAGCCGACGAAGATCGTCGCGGGGAGGCTGCCCTCCAGTTCCTCGCCGGGGAGGCCCATCTTGCGGTCGGACTGGGCGCCGACGGCGTAGACGACCTGGTCGTAGCGGGCCTTCAGGTCCTCGTGGGTCACGTCGCGGCCGAAGGTGACATTGCCGAAGTAGCGCACGGTGTCGCCGGCGGCGAGCTTATCGTAGACCCTGGTGACGGCCTTGATCGACTGGTGGTCGGGGGCGACGCCCTCGCGCACCAGGCCGTAGGGGGTGGGCAGCCGGTTGAAGAGGTCAATGCGGACCTCCAGGCCCTTCTGCTTGAGCAGGGCCTCGGCGGCGTAGAAACCGGCGGGGCCGGCGCCCACAATCGCGACGCGCAGCGGGCGCTCAGGGGTGCCGAGATGTGCGCTCACTGGATGCTCCTTCGGCGGGGCATGTTGTGACAGAAGACACGATGGCCGCAATCTAACATGGGCGCGGGCGGGTGTCAAACCGCGCCCTCACCCCCCTGGCGTCGGCGTCGCCTCGGGCGCGGGCTCGGGCGTCGCCTCGGGCGTCGCCTCGGGCGTCGCCTCGGGCGCGGGCTCGCCCGTGGGAGTAGGCGTGGCGCCGTTCTCGGCGGGGGTGGGCGCGGGGGCGGCGGTGGGCTGGGGGGCGCGCAGCGTCACCAGCACCGTCGGCGGGTCGCCCACCAGGCCGACGCCGGCGGGCAGGTCGAGGGTGGGGGTGAGTGTGTGGCTGCCGGCGGGCAGGCCCTCCGCGCTGACGCTGGCCTGGAGGGGGGCCTGGGCCAGGGCGGCCAGGGCGGCGCTCGGGCCGGAGAGGCTGACGGTGAGCACCTGGGGGCTGAGGGTCACACTGAGCCCGGGGGCGGCGCCGGTGACGGTCACCTGGGCGGGCAGCCGGGCCTGGAAGGGCAGGGCCAGAGGGGCGATCTGCACGGTCACGCGGGCGGCGTTGGGCTCGCCTGGCCGGGGCGCGGTGTTCTCGGGGAAGATGATCTGGACCGTCCGGACGATGCTGTCGGTCGCGCCGGCGAGCTCGATCGGCTCGGTGGTGAGCACCTCCACGTCGTCGAGGGGGCCGGAGCTGCCGGTGAGGGCGATCAGGGGGGGCTCGACGAGCACGGCGCGCAGCTCGTAGCCGGGGGGGGGCAGGCCGGCGATCACGGGCTCGACCGGCACGAGCTTGAGGCCGACCACGGGGTTGATAGGGATCTGCACCGTGACCGTGCCGGGGTCGAGCCGAACCCCCTCGATGGGGTCGCCGGCCGCGTCAATCGCCTCCAGGGTCAGGGGCGCCAGATAGGTGGCGCGCAGCTGCTCGATATTGGCCCTGGCCCGGGCGGCCACCACGCGCGAGGCGCGGCTCTGGGGACCGATCACCTGGGTGGTGGTCACGGGCGCGCCGCCGAAGCTCACGCGGGGGTCGCCGCGCTCGAAGCTGAAGGGCAGGTTGCCCAGGACCTCGACCTCGATCGGCACCGGCCTGGCGCTCTGCTGCTCGAGCCTGACCGGCACCGCCGAGGGCTCGACGCCGTCGGAGACGATCTCGAACGAGATATTGCTGCGGGTCGGCCGCACATTCACCGGGACGATGTGCTCGCCCGGGCCGAGGCCGGTCAGGTCGGCCAGGATGCGGAAGTCAACCGGGCGCAGCGCGGCCAACTGGGCCTGGTCGGTGCGCATCGTGACCGTCACCAGGGGCAGGCTGGGGCTGGGCAAGCCGTTGGCGTCCACCAGCACCAGACCCTCGTCGAGGCCGGTCGTCTCGATGGGCAGGTCGGGGAAGGTGACGGTCTCCTCCGGGTTCTGACTGAACGAGACGAAGGCCCACATCGCAAAGCTGAGGCCGAGGGCCAGGACGACGCGCAGCACCGTGGCGCGGAACGAGCTCATCGCGGCGTCACTTCCCCTCTTCATCGAGCGGCACCCGCAGCAGGTCCGCGATCATCTGGCGCAGGCGGGCCTCGGTGAGGTAGCTGGCCATGCGGCCGTCCTGCACCAGCGAGATCGCCCCCGTCTCCTCGGAGACCACGACGGCGAGGGCGTCGGTCTGCTCGCTGATGCCCTTGGCGGCCCGGTGGCGCGTGCCGTAGCGGCGGGGGCCGTTCACGTCCTCGCTGTGGGGGAGCACCACGTTGGCGGCCAGGATGCGGTTGCCGCGCACGATCACCGCCATGTCGTGCAGGGGCGAGTTGGGGTAGAAGATGTTGAGCAGCAGGGGCGTCGAGACGCGCGAGTCGAGCAGCACGCCGCGGTCGGCGTACTCCTGGAGCTGGGTGGTGCGCTCGATCACGATCAGGGCGCCCACGCCCTGCTGCGAGAGCTGCTGGGCGGCCCGGGCGATCGTATTGATCGTGTCGAGGATCTCCGAGCGGTTGACGCCCGAGAGCGGGCGGCTGAGCAGGTCGCTCGAGCGGCCCAGGCTCTCCAGGGCGCGGCGCAGCTCGGGCTGGAAGAGCACGGGCACGGCGACGATCAGGGTCGGGGTGATGATCGTCGTCAGCAGCCACGAGAGGGTCTGGAGCTGGTCGCCGGCCACGGCGCCGACAAAGATCGCCAGGGCCAGGATGATCCCGACCCCGCGCAGGAGCTGCACCGCCCTGGTGCCGCGGATCACGCCGAGCAGCCAGAAGAAGAGCACGGCGACAATCAGGATGTCGAGGATCGCGAAGGGCGAGGTCAGCGGGTTGAGCCGCGCCCACAGGCGAGAGAGATCCATCGTATGCGAGCCAGATACAGGAGACGGGCTACAACGGGCCTTTGCGCGCCCGTACAGGGTAGCGTGGCCCCGCCAGCCTGTCAACTCAGAGATCGCTGAGACGCGCACGCCGAAGCGGGCCCGCGGGAGCATGCCCCGCGAGCCTGGCCGTGGCTCGCGGGTGGCCCGGGCCGAAGGGGCGTGCGGGAGGATGCCCCGCAAGCCTTTCACATTCCGATTAGGTTTGGGGTAGCCAAACCTAATCAGAACAGAAAGACTCTACCGAACCCCCTGGCGCTGCTGGAGCATGCGACTGGCGGCGGTGAGCAGGGCCTGGACGCGCTCGGCGTCGGCGCCCTCGAGCTTGAGCAGGCGCGAGTAGAGCTGCACGGCCTGGCCGTACTCCTCGCGGCGCATCAGCATGTCGCCGAGCATGTAGTAGGCCTCGAGGTCCTGCTGGTCAATGCCGATCACCTGGTGCAGCTCGGCGATAGCGTTGTCGAAGTCGCGCTGCTGGGCGAAGATACGCGCGATCTGCTTCTTCTCGGCCACGGCCTCGGCGGGGCGCCGCATGAGCGTGTACATCAGGGCCAGCCACTGGCGCGCGTCCACGTCGTTGGGCGCGATCTGCACGATCTTGTCGTACATCTGGCGCGCCTTCTCGTGGTCGCTCAGGGTCCAGTGGACCTGAGCGGCCTCCTGGAGCGAGGCCACGGCGTCCTTGAGCTGGCCGGCCTTGCGCTGGAGCTCGGCGACGCGGACCAGGCCGTCGAGGCCCTTGTCGAGGTAGCCGCGGCGCAGCTGCATGCGGGCCAGGCGCCCGCTGATCGCGATGTGGTTGGGCGCCAGCCTGAGGGCGTACTCGAACATCTCGATCGCCCGGTCGAGCTGCTGGCGCTCCTCGTAGTGGGTGGCCAGGTCGTCGAGCTGGGCCAGGGCCTCGTTCAGCTTGCCCTGGCGGAAGTAGACGTCGGCCAGCTTGGTGTAAACCGCCCGGTCGTAGGGCAGCAGGCGCTTGGCCTCGAGCAGAGCCTGCTCGGCGCCGGGGATGTCGTCGGAGGCGGCATAGGCCTCGGCCATGCGGCGCACGAAGTCGCCCTTGCTGAGGGGCACGGCGAAGGCGTGCTTGACGCCAGGCCCCCCGACGGCCCTGCTGGCGACGGCCTGGCCGCGGCGCAGCTGCTCGAGGGCGCCCTCGGCGTTGCCAAGGGCGATGTAGCTGTCGGCGGCGGCTTGGTGGATCAGCACGGGGGGCAGCAGGTGCTCGACCTCGTCGGCGAGGGCGGCCTCGGCCTGCTCGAGGCTGAGCAGGGCCGAGGTGTGCTGGCCGGCGCTCTGCTGCAGGATGGCGAGGATGTAGTGCAGCACCGCCGGGTCGGAGACGAGCAGGGCCGCGCGGTACTCGGCCTGCACCGCCCCGAACTCGCCGGGCTGGGCCCTCAGCAGCTCGAGCACCGTGGCCAGCGAGTCCCACACGGCGGGCGGCTGGTCGCCCATCAGGGCCAGGGTGATATTGAGCCGGGCCACGGCCACGGGGTCGTCGGGGGCGCCGAGCTCGAGGGCGCGCCGGAACTCGGCCAGGGCGGCCTCGTAGCGCTCCATCTTCAGCAGGGCCAGGCCATACTGGGCGTGGACGTCGCGGTGCTTCGGCGCCCACTGGAGCAGGCGCCGGTACTCCTCCAGGGCCTTGTTGGTCTGGCCGAGGCGGAAGTATGTGTTGGCCACCAGGGTCAGCTGCTGGACGGCCGCGTCGGTGCGACCGGCGTCGCGCAGGATCTCGGCCAGGCGCAGGCGGGCGTTGACCGTGTCCGGCGAGAGCTCGATGAAGCGGTAGTAGACGTCAATTGACTGCTCGGCCTCGCCGCGCACGCGCATGGTGTCGATCAGCAGCTGGTACTTAGCGAGGGCCTCCTCGGGGCGGCCCTGGCGCTCGAAGACCTCGCCCATGCGCAGGTGGATGGGCAGGTAGTCCACGTTCAGCCGGATCGCCTCGTGGCAGGCGTCGAGGGCGGCCTCGAGCAGGCCCTGGTCGAGGTACTTGCCGCTGAGCTCGACCCAGGTGGCCACCTCCTCGTCGAGGCCCGTGGTGTCGAGGGGCGTGGCGGGGGCGGCGGGGCGGTCCTCGGCGGCGGGCAGGCTCTCGAGCAGGATCATCGGCTCGGGCAGGGGGGGCGGGGCGGGCTTGCTGCCGAGGCTGTCGGTGGTGGTCGGGCGGTCATCGCGCAGGAACTCGGTGATCGGGCGGATCTTGCCCCAGACCTCCGGGGCCGGCTCCGCCTCGACGGGCTGCGTCTCGGGCTCGGACGGGGTGAGGGCGCCCGTGCCCATGGTGCGCAGCTTGGCAAACATATTGCGATCCGACAGCTCCTTCGAGCGGCGCTTGAACTCGCCGGCGCGCTCGCGGCCCCAGCGCTTGCTCTCGAGGAAGGCGGCCAGGGTGCCGTAGAGGGCCGCAGCCCTGGCGATGTCGCCGATCTGCTCGTAGATCGTGGCCGCGTTCTCGTACATCTGGATCAGGTCCTCGGCCTCGTTGCGGCCGATCGACTCCAGGTCGACCAGGCGGATGGTCGGGCTGAACTGGTGGCGGAGCTTGCGCCCCACGGTGACCTTGAGCTCGTCCTTCTCCCGCTTGCTGAGCTTCTCCCGGCCCTTCTTTGCCAGGAACTTCTTCTCCGCCTCGGCGAAGGCCAGCCGCACCTCGGGCCGCGCGCACACCCGCACCGGGCG
>DAOLDO010000135.1:0-10408 GCA_035327325.1 Chloroflexaceae bacterium
ACCCGCGCCGGCGACACCTGAACGGCAGCGCCCACGGGGCATGGCAGCAGGGCCGATCGGCACGGCAGGGCCGAGCTGCTGAAAGGGGTCGAGGGGCGGAGCCCTCGCGCGGGAGAGCGCGAGAGGGCCGGCGGCGGCCCTCTCGCAGACAAACGGGGTGCTAGGGGCAGCCTCTAGATCTGGTCTAGGTAGTCCTTGAGCAGCTTGCCCAGGCGCGGGTGGCGCAGCTTGCGCAGGGCTTTCACCTCGATCTGCCTGACGCGCTCGCGCGTCACCCCGAAGGCGCGGCCCACCTCCTCGAGGGTGCGGGGCTGGCCGTCGGAGAGGCCGTAGCGCAGCTCGAGCACGCGGCGCTCGCGCTCGGTGAGCTGGTCGAGGGCCGTGGCGATCTGCTGGCGCAGCATCCCGCTGGCGGCCGCATCGTCGGCGTCGAGGGCGTGGGGGTCGGGGATGAAGTCGGCCAGGGTGCTGTCGGCCTCCTCGCCGACGGGCGTGGCGAGGGAGACGGGGTCCTGGGCGGTGCGGCGCAGCTCGCGCAGCTTCTCCTCGCTCATCGAGAGGAACTGGGCCAGCTCACTGTCGTTGGGCTCGCGGCCGAGGTTCTGGGTGAGCTGGCGGCGGGCGGCCTGGATGCGGTTGAGCGTCTCGCCGAGGTGGACGGGCAGGCGCACCAGGCGCGACTGGTCGGCGAGGGCGCGGGAGAGAGCCTGCTTGATCCACCAGGTGGCGTAGGTCGAGAACTTGAAGCCCTTGTCGTGGTCGAACTTCTCGATCGCGCGCAGCAGGCCGAGGCTGCCCTCCTGGATCAGGTCGAGCAGGGGCAGGCCGCGGTCGCGGTAGCGCTTGGCGATGCTGACCACCAGGCGCAGGTTGGCGGCGGCCATCTGCTGGCGGGCCTCGTTGCCGAGGGCGCGGTCGCGCTCGAGCCTGCGGTGCTCGTCGGTGCCGGGCTCGGCCGACTTCAGGGCCAGCTCGGCGAGCTGGCCGCGCTCGATCGCCTGGGCGAGGCGCTTCTCCTGGTCGGCGGTGAGCAGGGGCACCTGGCCGATCTCGCGCAGGTAGAGGCGCACGCTGTCGCCGAGCAGCGCGTCGGAGAGGCCCTCGTCGAGGTCAATCACGACCGGGCTGTTCTGCTCCTCCTCGAGGGTCGGCTCGTCGGCCGAGTCGCGCACCTGGATCTCGGCCTCGGCCAGGGCGGCGTAGACCGTGTCGATCGCCTCGAGGTTCTCCTCGGGGTTGGGGACGAGCGCCTGTATCTCTTCAAAGGTCACGAAGCCCCGCGCCCGCCCCTGGGCGATCAGCGCCTGGAGGTCGGCCGGGTTGGCGCCGGGCGCCGGGCGCGCGGCCTCGGGTTGCGGTTGAGACATAGCTATTCCTTCGGTGGGCCAGGCGGTGAGGCTGTTCATCCCATGCCCGCTGCGGGGGCAGGCGGAGCTGCGCGATGGGCCGTCACGGGGTGGGCGGGGGCGCTAGGCTCGGGTCGTCGCATGGGCTGTATTTTAGCACAAAGGCATTGCGCCTGCGCCAGGTGCCGGGCCAGAGGCCCGAGCCGGGCTCGTGCTCGGCGCCCATGGTCTCGCCGCCGCCCTGGCGTAGAATCAGGGCTCCGGGGCGAGCGTCCTGCATCGCAGCGCGCTGCCGCGGCCTGCGTCTTTCATCCTGCATCCTCGCGCTGAGCCCTCTCGCCGGCGTGGACCTGGGCAAGCAACTTCTGTACCTCGTCGGGGCCGGCGGCGGCGAGGGCGGCCTCGGCCAGGGCCCTGGCGGCCGCGCCGTCGGTGGCCCGGATCGCGGCCCGCACGTGGGGCAGGGCGGCCGGCGCGCAGCTCAGCTCGTCCACGCCGAGGCCGATCAGCAGGGCCGTGGCCCGCGGGTCGCCGCCCAGCTCGCCGCAGACGGCGGCGTGGCGCCCGTGGGCGTGGGCCGCCTCGCAGGCCATCCTGATCAGCCGCAGCACCGCGGGGTCGAGGGGCTGGTAGAGGGCGGCCACCCGGCTGTTGCCCCGGTCGCAGGCCATGGTGTACTGGGTGAGGTCGTTGGTGCCGATGCTGAAGAAGTCGGCCTCGCGCGCCAGGGCGTGCGCGCTGAGCGCCGCGGCGGGCACCTCGATCATCACGCCCAGCTCGACGTGGGCGGCGTGGGGCGTGCCGGCGGCCGCCAGCTCCCCGGCGGCCCTGGCGAGCAGGGCGCGGGCCTGCGCGAGCTCGGCGGGGGTGCTGACCATGGGCAGCATGATCCTGATCGGGGCCTCGGCGCCGGCCCGCAGCAGGGCCCGCAGCTGGGGCAGCAGGATGCGTTCGGGCTCGCTCAGGCCGATGCGGATCCCGCGCCAGCCGAGGAAGGGGTTCTCCTCCCTGGGCAGGGGGAAGGCGGGCAGGTGCTTGTCGCCGCCGACGTCGAGGGTGCGCACGGTGATCGGGGCGTCGGGCAGCTCGGCGGCCACGGCCCTGTAGAGGGCCAGCTGCTCCTCCTCGTCGGGCAGGGTGGGCCGCTCGAGGAAGAGCAGCTCGGTGCGCAGCAGGCCCACCCCGGCGGCGCCCCAGCCGCGGGCGGCGCGGGCCTCCTCGGCGGTGGAGGCGTTGGCGACCAGGGCGATCGGGCGGCCGTCGCGGGTGACGGCGGGCAGGGCGGCGTCGGCCCTGAGCGCCGCCTCGCGCTCGGCCTGGCCGCGGGCGGCCTCGCGCAGGCGGGCCAGCTCGTCGGCGGGCGGGTCGATCGCGAGCGAGCCCGCGGCGCCGTCGAGGGCCAGGGTGGCGCCGTCGGCGGCGGCGGCGAGCAGGCCCTCGCCGAGGCCGACCACGGCGGGGATGCCGAGGCCGCGGGCGAGGATGGAGGAGTGGGCGGTGAGGCCGCCGGCGGCCAGGGCGAAGCCGAGCAGGCGCTCGCGCGGCACGCTCATCAGGTCGGAGGGGCCGAGGTCGCGGGCGACCACCACGGCGGGGGCGGCCAGGCGCTCGCCGAGGCTGCGCTCGCCGGTGAGGGCCCGGCGCACCTGGGCGGCCACGTCGCGCAGGTCGGCGGCGCGGGCGCTGAGGTACTCGTCGCCGAGGGACTCGAGCTCGAGGGCCTGGGCCTCGGCGGCGGCCTCGACCGCGGCCTCGGCCGAGAGGCGCTCGGCCGCGATCTGGCTCTGGGCCTGCTCGCTCAGCGAGGGGTCGGCCAGGATCAAACGGTGGGCGGCGAAGATCTCGGCCTCCTCGTCCTTGCCGGACGCCCTCAGCGTCGCCTCGTGGGCGGCGAGAGCGGCGTCGGCCCGGGCCACGCCGGCGGCCAGGCGCGCCTGCTCGGCGGCGGGGTCGGCGGCGGTGGCCGCCGTCGCCTCGGCGGGGGCGAAGACGAGGGCGGGGCCGATGGCGATGCCTGGGGCGGCGGCGAGGCCGCGCAGGGTGTTAGCTGGCATAGTGTTGGCTGCTCACGATATCAAGACGCTTCCGCGGCGACAGACGGCAGGCCAGGGACCACGAAGGCCACGAAGGTCGCGAAGGGCGGGGGCACCTCCGGCGGGCGAGCCGCGCGTCAGGAGCAAAATGAGCGGCGCGAAGGCTCGGAGCGGCGCGGCATCTCGCGCGCCTGCGGCGGCGTGCTCTTCGTGCCGAGCACCCGGCCTTGCGGGGGCAAGCCTAGACCACGTCGGCGAGGGCGCGGACGATCAGGGCGGACGAGGTGGCCCCGGGGTCCTGGTGGCCGGCCGAGCGCTCGCCGAGGTACGAGGCACGGCCGCGGCGGGCGACGAGGGGCACGGTGGCGAGGGCGCCGGCGTGGGCGGCGTCGGCGGCGCGGCGCAGGGCCTGGTCGAGGGGCAGCCCCTTGTCCAGGGCGCCCTCCAGGGCGTCCACGGCGGGGGCGAGGGCGTCCACCATGGTCTTGTCGCCGGGCTGGGCCTTGCCGATGGCCACGATGCCCTCGAGGAAGGCCCGCAGGACGGCCAGCACGTCGCGGTCGGCCAGGGCGTGGTAGCCCTCGATGAGCTTGCCGGCCCGGCGGAAGGCGGTGCCGTAGAGGGGCCCGCTGGCCCCGCCCACGGTCGAGACCAGGCGCATCCCGGCCACCTTCAGCACGGCCCCCGCGTCGGCGTCGGGGTTGGCGGGCAGGGCCTCGACCACGGCGGCGAAGCCGCGGTCGAGGTTGAAGCCGTGGTCGGCGTCGCCGATCGCCGCGTCGAGCTCGGTCAGCCGCTCCCGCTCCGCGTGGACGAGGGCGGCGGCGTGGCGCAGCCAGCTCAGGAGGGTTGCCGTGGTGACTGGCATGGCGGTCCGTGAAAGGGGCGCGTGGCCCTCCCGGGGGCGCCGCGCTAGCGAATCCCGAGGACCGACTGGGCGATCACGCCGCGCAGGATCTCGCTCGTCCCCTCGCCGATGGTCAGCAGGCGCGTGTCGCGGTAGATGCGCTCGACGGGGAACTCCTGGCTGTAGCCGTAGCCGCCGAAGACCTGGATGGCGTCGCGGCAGACCCGCTCGGAGGCTTCGGAGGCGTAGAGCTTGGCGACGGCGGCCTCGCGGCTGAAGGGGCGGCCCTGATCCTTCAGCCAGGCGGCCTTGTGGACGTAGAGCCGCGAGGTCTCGACGGCCACCTCCATGTCGGCGATCATGTTGCCCACCGACTGGTGAGCGCCGATCGGCTTGCCGAAGGCCTCGCGCTCGCGGGCGTAGGCCACGGCGGCCTCGTAGGCGGCCTGGGCCAGGCCCACCGACATCGCGGCGATGCCGATGCGGCCGCCGTCGAGCACCTGCAGGAACTGGACGAAGCCGCGGCCGCGCTCGCCGAGCAGGTTCTCCTTCGGGACGCGCACGCCGTCGAGGGAGACGGCGGTGGTGACGGAGCCGCGCAGGCCCATCTTGGGCTCGGGCTTGCCGAAGCCGAGCCCCTTGACCCCGGCGGGCACGATGATCGCCGAGATGCCCCGCTTGCCCTTGTCGGGGTCGGTGACGGCGGTGACGATCAGGTGGCCGGCGACGGGGGCGTTGGTTATCCACATCTTCTGGCCGTCGATCACCCACTCGCCGCCCTCCAGCCGCGCGGCGGTGCGGGTGGCGCCGGCGTCTGAGCCGGCGTGGGGTTCGGTCAGGCCGAAGGCGCCGAGGGCCTCGCCGCGGGCGGCGGGGGCGAGGAAGCGGCGCTTCTGCTCGTCGCTGCCGAACATGGCGATCGGGGCCGAGCCCAGGCCCATGTGGGCCGCGTAGGCGATCGCGGTCGAGCCGCAGGCCCGGGCCACCTCCTCAATGGCGATGGCCGCGCTGACGCTGTCGGCCCCGGCGCCGCCGTACTCCTCGGGGAAGGGCAGGCCCATCAGGCCGAGCCGCCCCATCTGCTTAAAGGTCTCGGCGGGGAACTCGCCGCTCTCGTCCACGTGGCGGGCCCGGGGCGCGATCTCCTTCTCGGCGAACTCGCGCACTGTGCGCCGGATCAGCTCCTGCTCCTCAGTGAGTCCGAAGTGCATCCCTGCCTCCTTTCGGGTCGCTCAGGAGAGTATAGCACGCATGGTGCGCCCCTACACCGCGTGCTCCAGCAGCTCGACCCCCTCCATGGTCTCGGCGATCAGGTTGTCCACCACGGCCTTGAGGTCGCCCGTCTCGGCGAAGACGCGCAGCTGGCGGTCGGCGCTGCTGCCCTCGTCGGCGATCTTCAGCAGGTACTCGACCTCCTTGCGCGAGCCGAGCATGTCAACCACGTCGTCCACCAGGGCGACGAGCTCGTGGACGAGGGCTTTGGTCTCGACCTCGGCGCGCTTGCCGAAGTCGATCAGCTTGCTGTCGAGGCCGTAGCGCTGGGCGCGCCACTTGTTCTCGTTGATCAGGGCCCGCCGGTAGACCCGGAAGGTCGTGTTCTCCTCGAACATGGTGTAGAACTTGACGATGAGGGCCTGCATGGTGGCGGCGAGGGCCAGGCACTCCTCCATGCGCGTCGCGATGTCGCAGACGCGGAACTCGAGCGTGCCGAAGAAGGGGTGGGGCCGCAGGTCCCACCAGATCTTCTTGCCGTTGTCAATGCAGCCTGTGCTGATCAGCAGCTGGATGTAGCGCTCGAACTCGCCGGCCGAGTTGAAGCTGGGCGGCGTGCCGGTGCGCGGGAAGCCGCTGAAGACCACGCTGCGGTACGACTTGAAGCCAGTGTTGCGACCCATCCAGAAGGGCGACGAGGTCGAGAGGGCCAGGAGGTGCGGGCCGAGGTAGCGGGCCACGTTCATCAGCTCGATCGCCACCTCGTTGTTGGGCATGCCGACGTGGCAGTGCATGCCGAAGATCAGCAGCTGGAGCGCCGCGTCCTGCATCTCGCCCACCACGGCGTGGTAGCGCTCGTGGTCGAAGATCTCCTGGGTCATCCACGACGAGAAGGGGTGGGTGCCGGCCGCGGCGATCTTCAGGCCGTGGCGCGCGGCCAGGCCGGCGATCGTGCCGCGCAGGTGCGAGATCTCGGCCCTGGCCTCGGAGATGGTGCGGCAGGGGCGCGTGCCGACCTCGACGATGCTCTGGTGCATCTCGGGCTTGATCTGCTCGCGCAGGATCGTGCGGCCCGGCTCGAGGATCTGGGTGATGTAGGAGCGCAGCTCGCGCGTCTCCGGGTCAATGATCTGGTACTCCTCCTCGATGCCCAGAGTGAACGCGAAGTCCGGGTCCATGGGGTTATAGACGCTCACATGCAGCTCCTCGCGCGTGGCCATTCGTCAGGGGGTGCCCCCCATTATACGCCGAAACAGGCGCGGCCAGTGGACCGCGCCCGCACAGATCCTGCCCGCGCCCTAGCGCGCCTTCGGCGCGGCCCCCCGCTGGCGCCAGCGCTCGCGCAGGTAAGCCAGCCCGTTGCGCTGGTAGACCAGCCACTCGAGCAGCAGGATTACCAGGGCGGCCAGGGCCACCCAGCGCCAGAACTCCTGGCGCCCGTCGCGCTCGCGTGAGACGGTGCTCTGGGCCCCGCTGACCTGGGGGATGCTCAGGTCGCGCTGGGCGGCGATGCGCGACTCGCCCGGGGCGAAGAGGTTGACCGCGTAGCGGTGGCGGGCCAGCAGCTCGCCGTCGCCGTACTCCTCGACCGTGTAGACGCCAAGGGCGTCGGTGGCGGCGTAGATCGCCTGGCCGCCCTGCACCTGTACCGCGTCGCCCCGGCTGCTCACCGTCGTGCCGTCGGGCCGCGTGACCCGCACCTCGTCGATCGTCCCGTCCACCTGGAGGGCCAGGGGCTGGCCTGGCGCCAGCTGGGCGGCCTCGGCGCCGCTGCCGGGGGCCAGGAAGCTCACCAGGTTCGAGAGCAGCAGCGGGAAGGCCACCTGCAGGGGCAGGTCGGAGTTGTGCAGGTCGAAGGCCAGCACCGCGATGCGCCGCCCCTCGCGCTCGCCCACCGCCAGCAGCGGCCCGCCGTCGCTGTCCACCACCGTGCGTGCCCAGCTGCCCGGCGCGACGCGCGAGGCCCTGAGCACGCTCACCTCGCTCAGGCTGATGTTGCGCAGGAGCGGATCGTCGCCACCGACCGGGCGCACCGCGGGGAACTCGATCTCGCCCGTGACCGAGAAGTAGTCGGTGGAGCGGACCGGGCCGATGAAGAGCAGGTTGCCGGGGGGCAGCTCGGCCGGCACCACCCCGTCGAGGATGGTCACCGGCACCTGGGCCACCGTCTCGGTGAAGGTCGCCGTCGTGGTCGGCACCGTGGTCACGTTGACCCCGGGCAGCAGGCCCAGGCCCGTGGCGAGGAAGCGGTTGCCGCCGCTGACCAGGCGCACGTTCAGGGCGTCGCCGATCGTGCTCACGGCGAAGGCCCGGTCGTCGAGGGGCATGGCGTCCTCGCCGGCGAGGCGGGCCTCGACCACCTGGACCTGGGCCGGGATCTCGACCACGATGCTCTGCTCGCGCCCCGGGTCGAGGGCCAGGTTGTAGGCGTTGAAGACCGCGCCGTCGAGGTAGAGGTCGAGGCGCCGGCTGACGATCTCGCCGCCGTAGTTGGTGGCCTGCACGAACAGGGTCTGCCCGGCGGTGGCAGGCTGCAGGGCCATGGCGCTGATCGCCACATTCTCGGTGCTGCGGCCGGTGGGGAAGTAGCTGACCCTGGCGGGCATGCGCAGGTCTGTGGGCAGGGTCACGTTGCCGTCGGAGATGATCGCCACCTCGCTGTCGGCCTCGCGGGCGGCCAGGGCGGCGGCCAGGGTGAGGGCCTGGGCAAGGTCGGAGCCGCCGCCGTTGGAGAGCTGGATCGCCTCGATGGCCCGGCGCAGCTCGCGCCGGTCGGTGGTGGCCGCGGCGGGCACCTGCATCTCGCCGCCGGCGGCGATGATCGTGGCCCGGCCGCCGTCGGGCAGCTGGTCAATCAGCTGGACGGCCCTGGCCTTGGCGGCGTCGAGGCGCGTGGGCGGCTCGTCGGTGGCGCCCATGCTGGCCGAGTGGTCAATGATCACGATCAGGTTGGTGCCGCTGATGCCGGGCGCGGCGAAGAAAGGCCGGGCCAGGGCGAAGACCAGCAGCAGCATGAGCAGGATCTGGAGCAGGAGCAGCAGGTTGCGGCGCAGCTTCTGCCACGGCGCGTTGGCCTCGACGTCGCGCACCATGCGCTGCCAGAGGAAGGTGGACGAGACCGGGCGGTCCTCGCGGCGCAGCTTCAGCAGGTACATCGCCACGATCAGCGGGCCGACCACGGCGGCGCCGAGCAGGGCGAGGGGTGTGAGCAGGGACATGGGCTACTCCGTCTCGGGGCGCGGCCCCGCGTGGAAGGGCGGCGCGCCGCTGGCGACCAGGCCCCGCAGCTCCTCCACGGCGGCCAGGGCGGCGGCGTGGGCCGCCGGGTCGTCGCGCTCGAGCTTGCGGGCGGCGAACTCGGCCTCGTCGTCCAGGCGCTGCTCGCGCCGGTCGGCCGAGACCAGCAGGTCCAGCTCCAGGTCCTCAGACTCTACATAATCATCGCCGAGCAGGGCGGGCCGGGTGACGTTGCAGTACCAGCCCTTGAGGCGCCCGCCGGGGCCGTAGAGCTCGAAGACGTTGTACCAGCGGTCGCTGTAGTAGTGCTCGACCAGGGTGTCGCCGGGCGCGAAGACCATCAGGCCCAGGTCAACCGGGCCGCGGCCCCAGGGGGCGCGCACGGTGACGCTGGTGGGCGTCCGGGCCAGCAGCTCGGCCTCGAACTCGACAACCAGGCCCTTGAGGGGCTTGAGCAGGCGCACGAGCATCAGCGCAGCACCCCGCGGCGGCGCATGCGGCCGAGCACGAACTCCTCGATCGGCACGCCGGTGTCAACGGGCAGGTAGCTGAGGCCGCGACCGTTGCAGAAGCTCTCGATCTCGGCGCGCCAGCCGGCCAGGTTCTCGCGGTAGCGGCGCAGCAGGTCGAGGTCGGCGCTGATCTCGACCGGGGCGCCGCCCTCGGCGTCGATCAGGCGAAAGTCGCCGTCGAGCTCGGGCTCGAGCTCCTGCGGGGCCAGGATGTGCATCACCGTGATCTCGAAGGGGCGGGAGGAGAGGGCGCTGAGGGCGTCCTTCCAGCCGGCGTCGAGCAGGTCGGAGCAGAGCAGGAGCGGGCCGGGCGTGCGGGCGGTCTGGATGTAGCGGTGGCAGGACTTCGCCAGGTCGCCCGCCTGGCTGGCCGGCAGCCGCTGGAGGAAGCCGAAGAGGGGCACGGCGCCGCGCTTGCCGCGCACGCCGGGCAATTGGGCCGCGCCGCCGCCCGCGGCGAAGGCCGTCACGCTGACCCGGTCGAGGTTGGTGAGGGCGATGTAGCCGAAGGCGGCGGCCACCTGCTTGGCGTAGCGCAGCTTGTTGGGCGCGCCCCAGTCCATCGAAGCGCTGGTGTCCACGATCAGGTGGACGCTCAGCTCCTCCTCGGCCACGAACAGCTTGAGGAAGATCCGCTCCATGCGGGCGTAGAGGTTCCAGTCGATCTGGCGGATATCGTCGCCGGCCGTGTAGGGGCGGAAGTCGGCGAACTCGACCGACGCGCCGCGCTTTGGGCTGCGCCGCTCGCCCTGGATGTCGCCGGCCATGGCCCGCCTGGTGACGACGGAGAGCCGGTCGAGCTTTCTGAGGAACGCGGACTCAAGCAGCGGCTCGCTGGTGGCCATCTACTCTTCCTTCACCGTCTCCAGCACGCCGCGCACGACCTCGTCGGGCGAGATGCCCTCGGCCTGGGCCTCGAAGTTGAGCACGACGCGGTGGCGCAGGGTGGGCAGGGCGGCGGCCCTGAGGTCGGCGAAGGCCACGTTGTAGCGCCCGTCGAGCAGGGCGAGGATCTTGCCGGCGAGGATGAGGCCCTGCATGCCGCGGGGCGAGGCGCCGTAGCGCACGTACTGCTTCGTGATCGCGGGCGCGTCTTTGCCCTCAGGGTGGGTGGCGGTGATCAGGCGCGCCGCGTAGCCCAGGACATGGCTGGCGATCGGCACGGTGCGGGCCAGTTCCTGCATTTCGACGATCATGGCCGCGTTGGCGACGTGGCGGGGG
>DAOLDO010000136.1:0-10376 GCA_035327325.1 Chloroflexaceae bacterium
CCAGGCTGAAGCTGGCGCCGGCCACCCCGCGCCCGCTGCCGGGGTGGACAAAGGTGAGGCCCGAGACCTCGAGCAGCTCCAGCCGGTCCGCCGCCACGCGCGGCGGCGCCTCCACCGCCGGCGGGTCGCCGTACAGGTAGACGGGCTGGTGGCCCACGATCGCGCCCGCCCCGGCCCCCTCCATCAGGGCCGCCATGCGCTCGAACGAGACGCCCGCCTGCCGCTGGCGCACCAGCACCCGGCCGATCCACTTGGGCAGGGCGGCCAGGGTGACGAGGTAGCCGGCGAACAGGGCGAAGTCGCCCACGGTGAAGCGCCCGGACGCCATGGCGCTCGCGCTCACCAGCAGCACCACGCCCAGCCCCAGGTCAACCGTGTGGCCGTTCAGCGAGTCGACCAGCTGGTTGAGCAGGCTGTCGCGCAGGGCGTCCCGCTTGCGGGCCTCGCCCAGCCCGCGCAGGTGCGCCACGGCCCGCCCCTCCGCCCCGGCCACCTTGACCGTCTGGGCGGCGGCGAACAGCTCGCCGAGAAAGCCCGCGAAGCGCCCGGTGCTCGCCCGCATCTGCTCGCGGTTGCGCCTGATCGGCCCGCTCGCCGCCCGCGCCACGCCCACCACCGCGGCGAGGGGCACCAGGATCGCCGCGGTGATCATGGGGTCAATCGCGGCCATGATCGTCAGGGCGCCGGCTGCGAAGACCACCACGCCGGCCAGGTCAATCCAGCTGTCGGCGAAGCGCACCACCTCGTGTACGTCCTCGCGGAAGCGGTTCACGGCCTCGCCGGGCGCCCCGGGCAGCCTGCGCGCGCCCGGCCCCCCCGTCAGCCAGCCGAGCATGTTGGCCCGCAGCAGGCCCTCGGCGGCCATCGCGAAGTTGAACCAGCTCAGCAGTGAGATGTAGAAGACGCCCACCCGCCCGATCTCGACGGCGAGCAGCAGCGCCACCAGCGTGAGCGGGCTCAGGGCGGCCGGCGCGTCGCCCGTGAGCCCGTCGAAGAAGGCGCGCACGATCAGCCCGCCCGCCAGGGGCAGCGTGAAGAAGGCCGTCCACAGCGCGAAGCTGACGCCGTAGAACAGCGGCCTGAAGCGCACCACGCGCCAGGTCTGCCCGATCGCGCTCATGCCAGCACCTCCTCCATGCCGACCCGCAGCAGCTCGCTGAAGCGCGAGCGCCGGTCGGCCGCCAGGGCCTCGCGCGGCCCCTCCTCGCGCACGCGCCCGCCCTCGAGGATCGCGATCCGGTCGGCCCGCTGCACCGTGGCCAGCCTGTGGGCGATGATCACCGCCGTGCGCCCCTCCAGCAGCCGGCCCACCGCCCGCTCCAGCCGTCGCTCCGTGGCCGGGTCGAGCCGCGACGAGGCCTCGTCGAGGATGACCAGCCCGGGGTCGAGCAGGAAGACCCGCGCGAAGGCGAGCAGCTGCGCCTCGCCGGCGGACAGGCCCTCCGAGCCGTCAATCACTGTGTTGAGCCCGCCCGGCAGCGCCCGGGCCCAGCCCGCCATCCCCAGCTCCTCCAGGGCCGCCCAGATCCGCTCGTCGGCGACCTCGGGGTCGAACAGGGTCAGGTTGTCCCGCAGGCTGGCGCGGAACAGCTGTACCTCCTGGGTCACCACGCCCACCCGGCGCCGCAGCTCGGCCAGGGGCACGTCCCGCAGGTCTACCCCGCCCAGCCGCACTGCCCCACCCTGGGGGTCGTAGAGGCGCAGCAGCAGCCGCGTGACCGTCGTCTTGCCGCTGCCGGTCCGGCCGAGGAGGCCCAGCACCTCGCCCGGCCTCAAGGCCAGGCTCACCTCCTGGATGACCGCCGCGCCCCGCTCGGACCAGGGGGCCGCCCCCGCCCCGCTCGGGCTAGAGTCCCCCAGACCAGGGGTGCCAGCCGGCGCGGGGCGCTGATCCGCGCCGCCCTCGGCTCCGGGCCTCCCGCCCTCCGCGTCGTCGTAGGCGAAGGTGACGCCGTCGAGCTCGACCGCGAGGGGCCCCGCGGGGAGCGGCGCGGCGCCCGCGTCGGCGATCCGGCTGCTCGCCGCGGTGAGCTGGCCGATGCGCACGATGCCGGCGGCCGCCTTCTGCAGCTCGCGGATCTGGTCGGCCAGCTGCTCGAGGGGCTGCCGCAGCATCTGGGTGTACTGGAAGCACAGGTAGACCGTGCCCAGGGTGACCAGGCCGCGGGTGTACAGGGCGCTGCCCAGGCCCAGGGCGAGCCCATAGCCGACGGCGAAGAGCAGCATCGTCGCCAGCCAGCCCGTGGTCCCTGCCGCCGCCGCCCGGATCTCGCGCTGGTACACCGTGCGCTGGGCCTGGTGCATGCGCCGCAGGGCGTGGGGGCCCCCGCCGTTGGCGCGCACGTCGTCGAGGCCGGCGACGCGCTCCTCGACCAGGCCGTACAGGCTGGCCGCCGCCGCGCGCTCGGCCGCCATGAAGGGCACCGCGAAGTTGCGCACCAGCCCCAGGATGACCACCGAGGCCGCGGCGAAGGCCGTCAGGGCCGCGCCCACCCGCCAGTCCTCGCGGAAGAGCAGGGCCAGGGCGCCGGCGAGCAGCAGGGCGCTGCCCACCACGCGCAGGGCGAACTGCGAGAAGAAGGTGGCCAGGGCGCTCACGTCGCCGTCAATGCGCTCGATCAGGGCGCCCGGCGGGTTGGCCTTGTGGAACGGCATGTCCAGCCGCAGCGTGTGCAGGGCCAGGTCCAGCCGCAGGGCGTTCGTGGCCGTCCAGGCCACCCGCTCGCTCAGGTAGGTGGCGCCCACGCCGGCGGCCTGCGTGACCACGGCCACGCCGACGAAGATCAGGGCCAGGCGGACCAGCTCGCCCTGGCTCGCGCCGCCCGTCGCGCTGTCAATGAAGGCCCGGATCACCTGGGGGCCCGCCAGCTGGAGCGCCATCGAGGCGAGCAGGAGCACGGCGAGGCCCGCCACCACGCCGCGCTGGGGCGCGAGGTAGCGGCGGAGCAGGGTGTAGTACTGGGTGAGCGAGATCTGCATCGGGCGCCTCCTGTGGGCCGTGGGCCGGGTCCGCGGCGAGACGAACCATAGCAGACGGCGCGGGGCGCTCCATCGGGCGGCGGGCGGATTTGTTATGCGCCCTTAACAATTGGCCTCGCCAGGGCCGCCCCGCCGCCGTGGCACCAAAGTTGGTATAGCCCCCGGGCGGGCGGGTCGCTGCCCGCGCGCCAAGCCGCGGCCCCACAGCGCGGGCCGCCTAGCCCGGAGCCGCCACTGTGAAACCCGACGACTTTCTGCTGCCCCCTGACCAGCAGGTCCGCCTCGCCGAGCGCTCCCCCGACCCCGCGGGCGAGGACGCCGACGAGGAGGCCGCCCGCCAGCGCGCCGAGGCCCAGCTCGATCAGCTGCGGCGCCTCCAGGATATCTTCCAGGCCCACGCCCAGTACGGCATGCTCATCCTGCTGCAGGGCATGGACGCCGCCGGCAAGGACGAGACTATCCAGACCGTCTGCGCCGCCTTCGACCCCCAGATCTGCCACGCCCGCCAGTTTAAGTCGCCCTCCACCCTCGAGGCCGGGCACGACTACCTCTGGCGCGCCGTCCAGGCCCTCCCCATCAGAGGCCAGGTCGCCGTCTTCAACCGCTCCTACTACGAGCAGGTCACCTCCGAGCAGGTCTACCCCGACCAGATCGACCAGTGGGGCCTGCCGCCCGAGGCCCGCGAGGACCTCTGGGAGAAGCGCTACGCGCAGATCAACAGCTTCGAGCGCCACCTCGTCGAGAACGGCTTCCCGGTCGTCAAGCTCTTCCTCCACATCTCCAGGGAGACCGAGCGGGAGCGCCTGCTCGAGCGGGCCGAGCGCCCCGAGCTCCAGTGGCAGCTCTCCGAGGCCGACTTGCGCCACCACGACGACTGGGACGCCTTTCAGCGGGCCTACGAGGCGATGCTCAGCCGGACGAACACGGCCTGGGCGCCGTGGCACATCATCCCCGCCAACGGGCGCTGGCCCACCTACGCGGCGGTCGCCTCGGTGCTGGTCCAACAGCTCCGGGCTCTCCACGACGACTACCCGCCCCTCGACGACGATGCGCGCCGCCTGCTGCGCCGCGCGCGCGCCGCCCTCAAGCCCTGACGCGCCGGCGAGCTCGGCCGAGGGTAAACACATGTTAAAATAGAGTGCTGGGTGCATCGTCAGACGGTCTCGGATCTGCCTGGCACGACGACCCCAGCGGGCTTCCTTCGCGCCTACAGATGCCGCGTGCGCCAGCGCCCGCCGGTCGTGATCGTCCTGGAGGTTCCGTGTCTGCCTCTTCGCCGGTGCCGCCCGCCCCGCCGCCCCAGGGCGCCGCCAGCCGGCGCGGGCTCGCCTTCGTTGACCGCTCGCTCGTCGTCGCCGCCGCCGACGAGGCCCTGGCCGCCTGGGCCGGCCGGCCCGCCGACGAGTTGCGCGGGCGCCCCCTCGGCGAGGCTCTGCCCGCCTGGGCCCCCACCCTCGCGCCGCTCATCGGCGAGGTGCTCGCCACCGGCGCGCCGGCCCTCGACATCGCGCTGCCGCCTCACCCGCTCGCCCCGGGCGGCCCGCGGCCCCCGTGCCGCGCCAGCTGCTACCCGCTGCGCGCCATCGGCGGCTACGTCGCCGGGGTGGACCTCGTGGTCCGCGCCGAGGGCGCCCCAGCTGCCGAGCCGGACACCGTGCCCTGGCACGAGGTCGCGGCCGGCCTCGACCTCATGCCCGTCGGCCTCGTCCTGCTCGACGGGGCCGACCTGCGCGTCCGCTGGGCGAACGCCGTCTACCAGACCTTCCTCGATGCCACGTTCCAGGCCGGCACTCTGGCCGGTCGCCGCCTCCACGAGTTCATCCCCCGCGCCGAGGAGAGCGGCGTCGCCGCCGTCTTTCGCCAGGTCGCCGCCACGGGCCGGCCCTACATCAACCCCGAGTACCGCCACGACGGCTTCGCCCGCGGCCCCACCTTCTGGCGCTGGACCCTGCTGCCCGTCGCGCGCCCCGGCGCCCCCGCCGACCTCCTCCTCGTGGTCACCGAGGTCACCGAGCAGGTCGGCCTGCGCCACGAGGCCGAGGCCCTGGCCAGGGCCCTCCGCGCCGAGCGGGCCCAGCTCGCGGCCCTGATCGAGCAGCTGCCCGTCGGACTCTACGTCGCCGAGGCCCCCAGCGGGCGCCTCCTTATGCACAACGCCGCGGCCGTGCGCATGCTCGGCCACCCCCTCATGCCCACGGACGACATGGGCGGCTACAGCCAGTACGGCGCCCTCCACCCCGACGGGCGCCCCTACGCCGCCGAGGACCACCCCCTCGCCCGGGCCCTGCGGGGCGAGGTCATCCTCGCCGACCGCCTCACCTACAGGCGCGGCGACGGCGCCCTCACCCGCCTCGAGGTCAGCGCCGCCCCGATCCGCGACGCCGACGGCCGCATCGCCCTCGCCGTCAGCACCTTCCACGATGTGAGCGAGCACGAGCGGCTACAGGCCCAGATCCAGCAGCAGGCCCGGCTCCTCGACCAGTCCTACGAGCCGATGGTGGCCTGGGAGCTCGGGGCCGGCATCACCGCCTGGAACCGCGGCGCCGAGGTCCTCTACGGCTTCGCCAGCGCCGAGGCCCTCGGGCGCGCGCCGCACGAGCTCCTGCGCACCGTCTACCCCGCCGGCCTGCCCGCCTTCGAGGCCGAGCTCCTCGCTACCGGCCAGTGGCAGGGCGAGCTCCAGCATATCACCCGCGACGGGCGCGCCATCGTGGTCGAGTGCCGGGCGACCCTGATCGTGGGCGCCGACGGCCGCCGCCTCGTGCTCGAGGCCAACCGCGACGTTACCCGGCGCAAGCTCGCCGAGCAGACCCTCCGCGCCAGCGAGGCCCAGCTCGCCGCCCTCGCCCGCGAGCAGCAGCAGCTCTACGAGGAGGAGCAGCGCGCCCGCGCCGCCGCCGAGGCGGCCGTCCGCCTCCGCGAGGAGTTCCTCTCGATCGCCTCCCACGAGCTGCGCACCCCCCTCACCTCGGTGATCGCCCACGCCCAGACCTTCCAGCGCCGCGCCCTGCGCGATGCCACCCTGGGCGAGCGCGACCGGCGCAGCCTCGAGCAGATCATCGCCCACGCCGGGCGCCTGAACCGCATGATCGAGATCATGCTGGACGTGAGCCGCATTGACCAGGGCCGCCTGCAGGTCGAGCCCGCCCCCCTCGACCTCGCCGCCCTCGTGCGCGAGGTCGTCGCCGGGCTCGATGGCCTCTGGCCACGCCATACCATCGTCATCACCGGCGACGAGGTGGCACTCTGGGTCGCCGGCGATGCCCTCAGGCTCGAGCAGGTGCTCCACAACCTGCTCAGCAACGCGATCAAGTATAGCCCCCGCGGCGGCGCCGTCGCCGTGGCCCTCGCCGCCGACGCCGCCGCGGTCCGGGTCACGATCAGCGACCATGGCATCGGCATCCCTCGGCAGGACGTCCCGCGGATCTTCGAGCGCTTCTACCGCGCCGGCAACGTCAGCGCCGATACCCTCACCGGGGTCGGCATTGGCCTCTACGTGGTGCGCGAGATCGTCGCGCTCCACGGCGGCACGATCGCTGTGGCGAGCGAGGAGGGCGTGGGCAGCAGCTTCACCATCACCCTCCCCCTCATCCCCGCCCCACAGACCTAGGGTTGCGCCCCGCTCCGCCCTGCCGCGCCGCTACCGCGGGCCCAGCACCTCCGCGACCAGGTCGAGCAGCGCCGGCAGCCGGAAGGGCTTGGGCAGCACGCCGGCCGCCCGCAGCCCCTGGGCCCATGGCTCCACGTCGTGGGCCGCCGTCATGGCGATGATCGGCACCTCGAGCCCGCGCTGCTGGAGCCCCTGCCAGAAGCCATGACCGTCCAGCACCGGCATCCAGCGGTCGAGCAGCACCAGCTCCGGCAGCTCCCGCTCCACGGCGGCGAGCCCCTCCGCCCCGTTGCGGGCCGTCATCACGCGGTAGCCCTCGTCGGCTAAGATCTCGGCCACCGTCTCGAGGATCGCCTGGTCGTCGTCAATCACCAGGAGCAGCCCGGAGGCCGCCGCGTCCCCGCGCGACTCCTCCTCACCGTGTGCCACCTAGCTCCCTCCTGTCGCCGCCTCGGGCACGAGCGGCAGGCTGACGGTGAAGACGCTGCCCTCGCCCTCGGCGCTCCTCACCTCGACCGTGCCCCCGTGCCGGGTCACGATCTCGCGCACCACGTACAACCCGATCCCCATGCCGCTGATATGGTGCTCCGTCACATTCGCCGCGCGGTAGAAGCGCTGGAACAGCTGGGGCAGCGCCTCCGCCGGGATGCCGACGCCCTCGTCCACCACCGTGACCACCGCCTCCCCCTCTCGCCGCTCGACGCGCAGCATGATCGTCCCCCCGTCGGGGCTGTACTTCACCGCGTTGCTCAGCAGGTTCTGGATCACTTGCTCCAGGCGCAGGGGGTCGCCGTCTACCATCAGTGGCCCGGCGGCGCGCTCGAAGACCAGCACGTGGCTGTCGAGCTCCCCCTGCACGTCGTCCACGACCCGGTCAACCAGCCCCAGCAGATCGAGGCCCTGTCGCTCGAGGGCGAACTGCCCCCGCTCGATCCGGGCCACGTCGAGCAGCGTGCGCACCATCGCGTCGAGGCGGTCCGCCTGGCGCGCGATAACCGCGATCGAGCGGGCCAGCCGCTCCGGCGTCTGCTCGCCCCGGCCCAGCCGGCGCTGCACCAGCTGGGCCTGGCCCGAGAGGGCGGTCAGCGGCGTCTTCAGCTCGTGGGCGGCGATCGAGAGGAACTGGTCGCGGATCTGGATGGCCTCGCGGGCCTGCTGGTAGAGCCGCGCGTTGGCCACCGCCAGGGCGGCCCGGTCCGCAAGCTCCCGCAGCATGGTGAGGTCGTTGTCGGTGTAGGGCCGGCTCGGCCTGTCGCGCAGGGCGCTCAGCGTGCCGATCACCTCGCCGTTCACGCGCAGCGGCGCCACCATCAGGCTGTAGATCCCGAAGCGCTCGAGGAAGGGCCAGTGCTCGGGTTTGATCAGCTCGCGCAGCTGCTCCTCCGAGATGGTCGGGATCAGCTGGGCCTCGCCCGTGTGCAGGGTGCGCCCGCTGATCCCCTCGTCGGCGCCCAGGGGGAAGCTGCTCAGCAGCTGCGCGAGCACCTCCCGGGCCTCCGCGTTGGTGTGGGCGATGGCGGCCACCTGCTGGAGCTGCCGGTCGTCGGAGAGCAGGCTCACCGTTCCCATGTCGCCGACGGCGTGGGCCACCCGCCACGCGATGGCGTCGAGCACCGACGGCAGGTCCAGGCTCGCCGCCGCGAAGAGCTGCGAGGCCTCGGCCAGGGCGCCCAGGCGCGCCGCCTGGGCCTGGGTCGCGGCGTAGAGCCTGGCCCGTTCCAGGGCGAAGGCGCACTGGCGGGCCAGGGCGTCCAGGAAGCTGCGGTCGTCGGCGTCGAAGCGGCGCGGTCGGGCGAAGCCGAGGCTCATGGTGCCGATCGGGCGCCCACCGACCATCAGGGGCAGCAGCGCGACCGCCTTGTAATGGAGCGCGGCCATCGCGTCGGCGAACTGAGGCCACGAGGCCGCCATCTCCTCGGGCGACTCGATCAGGATCGAGCGGGCGAGGCGCACCGTCTCGGCCATCGGCATCGGTGCGTCAATCGGGATGACCCGCCACTGCTCCACCAGCTCGGGCGGGTAGCCGGCCACCTGCAGGGCCAGCAGGGCCCCGCCGTCCGGGCTGAGCTGGCGCACCGAGCCGGCGATGGCCCCAAGGGCGGCCATGCCCTCGTTCACGATCACCTCGGCCACCTCCGCCAGGGTCAGGGCCTCGGCCAGGGCGGCCGTCACCGTGTAGAGCCGGGCGACGCGGTCGGCCGCGCGCTCGGCTGTGGCCCTGGCCCGCTCGACGGCGTGGAAGCGCGAGGTTCGCTGCACGGCCGTCGCGCACTGCTGCGCGAACAGCTCGAGCAGCGTGCGCTCGTCCGGCGCGAAGCTGCGCGCCTGGGGGAAGCCCAGGGACAGCACCCCCAGGGTGCGCCCCTCGGTCCGCAGCGGCACCACCGCCCAGGCCGCGCTCTTGAGCCTGGCCTGGGCCAGTTGCGGGTAGCGCGCCACCAGGGTCCCCCGCGTCTCGTAGAACTGCGCCTCGCCGCTGAGGGCGACGTCCGCCGCCAGCTGCCCCCGCTCCATGGGGATGCGCTGCCACGGGCGCAGGTCGCCCGGGTCGTAGCCAACCATCTGCGCAATCTCGAGCCCCGAGCCGTCAGCCGTCACTAGCCCGATCGCCCCGCTGGTCTCGCCGATGTGCTGGCCCACCTGGGCCGCCACTATCGCCAGCACCTCCGCCGGCGTCACCGCCTCGGCCAGCGACGCCGTCAGGGTCTGCACGCGCATGGTGTGCGCGGTCGCGCGCGACGCCGTGGCCAGAGCCTGGGCGGCGCTGGCCTGGTGCCCAAGGCGGGCGATGGCCAGGGCCGCCTGGGCGGCCATGGCCGCGAGGAAGGTCCGGTCCTCGGTCGAGCCGGGCCAGGGCGCCGCCGAGGCGATCGCCAGCGCGCCGAGCGCCTGCCCCTCGGCCCGCAGCGGCGTGATCGCCAGGGCCGCGAGCCCGCCGCGCCCCAGGGCCTGCTCCAGCCGCGGGTAGCGCGTGGCCACCTCCTGGCGCGTCCCCAGCCAGAGCGGCTCCACCTGCCGGAGCGCGTCGGCCAGGGGCGTTACGTCGCCCGCCGCGGGCGCCAGGGCCGCGAGCAGCTCCTGCGGCGCGCCGAACGCGCCCAGGATCGCTACCTGCCGCCCATCAGGCCCCACCGCTGCCAGCACTCCGCTCGTCGCCCCCAGGGCGGCGACACAGTCCGCCAGCAGCGCCTCGGCCACCGCCTCGTGCGACGGCGCCGAGCTCAGGCGCAGCGCCGTCGCGCCCATGGCGGCCAGCCGGGCCGCCGTCGCCCCGCCCCTTCCCGATGGCTCCGCGCCGACCTCGCCCGTCGCTTGCGCCACCCTGGCCTCACTCGTTGATGTTGGGTGCACAGCCGTCCTATTCGCGCTCCGTGCGCCAGGCCCGGCCCCACCGCGAGTGCCGCGACGAAGGGGCGAGGCTGTGCCGACGTAGGCACAACAGCATGCCTTAGACCGGGCCAAGTTGCCGCCCGATCATGCAAGTCGTATGCCAGGGACCTGGTCGCCGCGGGCGCTGTGCCGTCCCGGCTCCCTCGCCCCCTCCACTTCGGCGCCCACCCGAATCCTCGTCCGCGCCCCCGCCCCGGGCGCTCCTAATCGGCCCGCGCCGCCGCCGCCCGCCCCTCGGCCACGGCCCGCCCCCCGCCGAGCGAGGGCAGAATCGCCAGGACGGCCAGGCCCGCCGCGATGCGCATCGCTAGGTCGAAGCCGCCAGCAAGGGCCTCCGGCGGCGCCGCCGTGATCGGCGTCACCGGCCCGCCGTTCAGAGCGATCACCCGCGATGACC
>DAOLDO010000137.1:0-10369 GCA_035327325.1 Chloroflexaceae bacterium
GGAGCCGGCGAGCCGCTCGCGAAGACGCGCCGCCAGCTCGGACGCGGCGCGGCCAGGCCGCACGCCCAGGGCCTCGGCGAGCACCTGCTCGAGGCGCTCGTAGGCCGCCACGGCCTCGGCGAGGCGCCCCGCGCCGGCCAGGGCCCGCATCAGCCCCACGTGGGCACCCTCGCGCAGCGGGTCGGCGGCCACCAGGCGCCGGTAGAGCGCGGCCGCCTGCGCCGCGTCGGGCTCGCCCTCGGCCAGCCGGGCCAGGCAGTCGAGGAGGCGCTCGCGGGCCGCGGCCCGCGGACCGGTCGCCCAGTCGTCATAGACCTCCGGCAGCAGGTCGCCCGCGTAGATCTCGAGCGCGGTCCGCCAGCCGCTCGGGTCGGCGTCGCCGGCCAGATCCTCGAAGGCCCACACGTCCACCCGCAGGCCCGCCCCCAGCGCCAGCAGCTCGCCCCTGGCCTCGAGGGCCGCGGGTGGAAGGGTCCGGCGCAGCCGATAGATCGCGTCGGCCAGACGACGCCGCCCCTGGGCGAGCGTCAGGTCGGGCCACAGGGCGTCTATTAGACGCTCGCGCGAGACCGGGGCGGCGCGGTTGACCAGCAGGAAGGCGAGCAGCCGCCGTGGGCCGTCGCGCCCCAGCGGACGCGGGCCGTGCTCGTCGCTCACGCGCAGCGCGCCGAGGGCCTGGATGTCCCAGCAGTGCGCCGAGGCCGGCGGCCCCTCTCCCATCGCGCCCCCACTTCACCTGTCGCTCACCTGGGCCTTCGATCATACCCGACCGGGCGGGGCGCGTCAACGTACTGTGTCAACGTAATGTGTATATGCTATGATGCAGCATCATACGAGCGTCACCCGTCGCACCGCCCCGGACAAGGAGGTACGGCATGGCATCCGACCCCGGCGCCAGCCCCACCGCAAACCGAGAGCCCCGCCCACGCCGCTACGCCCGCATCCCCCCCCTCTACAAAGCCCTGATCTGGACGTCATTCCTGATCAACGCGGTGCTGCTGATCGCCCTCGGGGTGCTGGCCGGCTTCGTGTTGCAGAACCGCTCCCAGGTGCAGTCCATCGCCGCCAACGGGGGCCTCTTCGCCGCCAACAACGTGGCCGAGCTCCAGGATGTCGTCGGCGACCTTCAGCGCTCCACGATCATCTACACCGTGCCCCTCGACACCAGGCTCCCGGTCGAGCTCGACGTGCCGATCAACCCGAGCACGATCACGACCCCGCGCAACGTGGTGCGCCTCACCGAGCCCGTGCCCCTGCAGGCGCCGGCCCGCATCACCTTCCCCGGTGGCGGCGGCAACCTCAACGCCACCGTGAGCATCGAGCTGCCCCCAGGGCTCGAGCTGCCGGTCGAACTGAACATGGACGTCAAGCTGGCGACCTCGATCCCCGTGCAGCTCGACGTGCCGGTGAACATCCCCCTGGCCGAGACCGAGCTTGGGCCGCAGTTCCAGCGCCTCGGCGCGATCGTTGACCGGCTGGTCGGGCCGGTCGCCCCGCTGCTGCCGATGCCCGAGACGCCCCCCGACAGCAGCAGGACCGACGCGGCCCTGCCGCCCGGCGCGGCGTCGGGGTCCTCGCGCGAGGACGAGTGACGCGGACGAACGGCGACCGCGCGGGCGCCGCTCGCCCCTAGGAAGGCCGACTATTGTCCCGTAAGCCTCTGGCCTGGGCGGTCGCCCTGCTGGCCCTCGCCGGCCTCGTGGCCGCCCTGGCTCTGACCGTCGGGCGGCCGCTGCTGCGCTCGGCGCTGCGCCCCGAGCCGCCCGCCCCCCTGACCCCGCTCCCCCTGAGCCAGGCGCCCGCCGCGGCGGCTGCGGCCCCGTCCGCGACGCTGGCGCCCTCGGCGACGGCGGCCCCGGCCGCGCTGGCGCCCTCGGCCACAGCCCCGCCCCCATCCCCCGCGCCCAGCCCCGCGCCGCCGACGCCCGTGGTCGTGGGCGACCGGGTCTACACCGTGCTGATCCCGGCGGCGGTGAAGGAGGGGCAGCGCTTCCAGTACACCTGCGAGTACGACGCGGCCTGGGTGGTGCTCCAGAGCTACGGCATTGACGTCGGCGTAGACGAGCTGATCGAGCGTATGCCGCTCGACACCAGCGTCGAGCCCTACATCGCCGAGGGCCCCGAAGGCTTCCTGATCTACGGCGGCGACATCCTCACCGCCTTCTCGGGCGACTACACCCAGAACTTCCTGGCCCGCTCGACCGGCGCCGCCTTCGCCGGACTCTTCGCCGCCTACGGGCTCGAGAGCGCCCCCGTGCGCAGCCGCGAGGAGCTGGAGGCCGCCCTGCTGCGCGGCGAGCTGGTCTGGATGAAGACCACGGTTGACTTCAAGCCCTGGCGCCCGGCGACGTGGGTCACCCCCTCGGGCGAGCGCATCAAGACGGTGCTCGGCAACGACCACGCCGTGGTGGTGATGGGCTTCAACGACCAGGTGGTCGTGATCCGCGACGTGCTGGGCCCGACGAGCACCGGCCCCAGCAGGCCCCTCGAGTACGAGGTGCCCTGGGAGCCCTTTCTGGCCGCCTGGGGCGCGCAGGACTACGACGGGCTGGCCGTGGCCCGGCCGTAAGCCAAGGCTTCAGATGGGCTCGCCGCCCTTGACCGTGGCTGCGGACCTCACCCCCGCCTCGCTCCGCTCGGCTCCCCCTCTCCGCTGCGAAGAGGGGGCCGGGGCGTGAGGTCTGCGGCGGCGTTGGCGTAGCGCAGGGGCAGCCAGACGCGCACCTCGGTGCCCTGGCCCGGGCGCGAGAGGATGGTGAGCCGGCCGTCGAGGGCGGCGGCCCGCTCGCGCATCTGGCGCAGGCCGAGGCGGTTGCCGGGGAGCTCGGCCAGGGCGCCCGGGTCGAAGCCGACGCCGTCGTCGCGCACGACAATCTGGAGGCCGCCGTCAACGGCTTTGATCGCCACCCCGATGCGGCGGGCGGCGGCGTGCTTGGCGGCGTTGTTCAGGGCCTCCTGGACGAAGCGGAAGGCGGCCAGCTCGAGCACGTGGGGCAGGTCGGCGGGCAGGTCGCTCAGCTCGAGGTTGAGCTCCCAGTCCTGCTGGTCGGCGAACTCGGCGACAAAGCGGCGCAGGGCGGCAACGAAGCCGAGCTGGCTGAGCTCGATCGGGCGCAGGGCGAAGATCGCGCGGCGCAGCTCCTCGATCTGGCGGCGCAGGTTGGCCTTGAGCGAGGTGAACTCCTCGGTCAGGCGCTCGGGCTCCTGGTCGAGCCAGTCCTCCCACAGGTCAACGCGCATGCGCAGGAAGGCGAGGCTCTGGGCGACGCCGTCGTGGAGCTCGCGGGCGATGCGGGTGCGCTCCTCGGTGATGGCCTGCTCGAGGGCGGCGGCGCTGGCCAGCTCGCGGGCGCGGCGGCGGCTGCCCTGGATCGCCTCGGTGAGCTCGCCGGCCACAGTGGCGAGCAGGGCCGCGACCTCGACGGGGAGCTGGCCGCCGGGCCGCCCCGCGGCGAGGGGGGCTGCGTCGGCCAGGTAGCCCTCCATCCAGCCGACCGGGGCGTCGTCGCGCTCGGCGAGGGGGATGATCAGGCAGGCGACGAGGCCCAGCGGCGGCCTGCCGCGCGGGACGAGGACGCGGGTCGCCCTGACGAGGCCGGGCTCGCCGGGGAGCCCGAAGGCGGCCCTGGCCGCGGCCAGCTGCTCCTCGGCGAGGCCCACGCAGCGGGCCGTGAGGGCCTGGCCCTGATCGTCGTGCAGCACCATGGCGGCGGCCCTGGCACCGACCAGGCGGGCGGGGAGCGTGATCGCGTAGTCGAGCACGTCGTCCAGGGTGTCGCTGCTGGCCACGCGCTGGTTCAGCTCGTAGAGCAGCTCCAGGCGCGCGTTGGCGTGGCGCAGCTCGTCGAGCATGCTGGCCTCGGCGGCGCGGCGCCGCTGCTCCTGGCGGGCGGCCCAGCTCAGCACCGCGTAGATGGCCAGGGCCGCCAGCAGCCCCCAGAAGAGGGCCTCGAGGGTGCGGGCCATGGGGGGCAGGGGGCTGAAGCCGATCAGGGCCGTCTCGACGAGCCTGGTGAGGGCGAAGATCAGGCCGACCACGCCGGCCAGGGGCCAGCGCAGGCTGCGCAGGGCGGCCACAAGATCGGTCTGCTTCGGTCGGTCGTTGGGGAGCATAAAGCTACTGTACCCCAGAACGGGCCCCGTGTCACATCCCGGCCACCGCCCTCACATGCGCCGGGCGAGCGCGGCCCAGTGGAGGGGCAGGGTCTGCGCGATGTGGCGGTCGGCCGCCTGCCAGGTGTGGCTGCCGTCGGGGATGGCGGCGATGGGGGCGGCGTTGGCGATCCCGAGGGCGCGCAGGGCCCGTAGCAGGTGCTCGCCGCGGTAGAAGTTGGAGCCCCACGGCTCGAGCTGCTCGGGGCCGTACTGGATCAGCCAGGTGAGCCGGCGCAGGGCGGCGGGGTCGGCCCGCAGCAGCAGGCTGACCGGGCTGTTGGCCGCGAGCCAGGCTGGGTCGCGGGGGCGGCCGAGGGGCGCGTCGAACATCGGCGGGGCGAAGAGCCCGTCGCCGACGCGCGCCGCCCGCCCCCCGTCGGCGCCGTAGGGGAACGAGCCGTCGAAGGCGCCGACGCTGGCGAACAGCTCGGGGCGCAGGGCGGCCGCCTTGACGGCCATGTAGCCGCCGAGGGAGAAGCCGGCCACGGCCCTGGCCCCCGGCGCGGTGCGGAGGCGCCGGTCAATGTGCGGGATCAGCTCGTCGAAGAAGTAGCGCTGAAACTGGCCGCTGCCGACGCCCGCGGCCGCGCCGGCAAGCTCGGGGCTGCGAAAGTCGGTGAGCATGCCGGGGACGGCGTTGTCGTCGCTCGCCAGGCCCGGCATCACCAGGATCAGCGGGCCGACGGCGCCCTCCGCCCGCAGCGCCTCGTAGACGTCAATCACAGTCCTGCCGGCGCGGCTCTCGTCCTCGCGGGGGTTGACCCACTCGCGCTCGTGGCCGCGCAGAAGGTAGAGGGTCGCGAAGCGCCGCCGGGGCGCCGCGGCGTACTCGGGGGGCAGGTAGACGTAAACGCTCTTCATGGCCCCGAGGGCGCGGCTCCTGAGCCGCACGGGGCGAGCGCGCTGGTCAACGACTGGTTCCTCAGGCATGGCGGCATTATAGGGGATCTCTAACACAGCTCCATCAGAAGACCCATTGACGCCGGGCGCCGTCGCGGTATAATGGTCAGGTGTGACGGGGATGCTTGGTTTCGACAGGGAGTGAAGGCCGTAGATTGCAGGCCGTGTCGCCCAGGCACGTAAAAGGGGCAAACGCCAATAACTGGCAACACCAACCAGGGCCGCATGGCCCTCGCTGCCTAACTAAATTAGGTAGCCGCCCCCACCGGTTCACTCGATGATCGGTGGCCAGGCGTCAACTAGTCGAGTGCTCCCCGGGTGACCACCTGCTGGCCCGGGGAAAAGACAAGCGGGTTTGCCCAAAGGCTGCCTTGCTCATTGTGTGGCCGCGGGCGAGCTCAAAACAATGGGCTAAGCTTGTAGTATATCTGCGGTTTAGCTTTCTGGACGGGGGTTCGACTCCCCCCATCTCCACCAACTCCCAACGGCGACGCCCGGGCCACTGGCCCGGGCGTCGTTATGTCCCCCGCTCGAGGGTGGCGCGCACGGACCGCGCCCAGGCCGTGACCAGCTCGGGGTAGGTGTCCGCCGTCGCCCCGAGCACGTCGGTCACGTTCGCGGGCCAGAGGCCGCGGTGCCACGCCACCGGCGGGTCGCCCGGGCGGCGGCGCGCGCGGGTCGGCCCATCGGTGGCCTGGCGCGCGCGGCGGCGCAGTTCCTCAACCGGCGCTCTGCCGTCGAGGGCATCGGCGAGGTTGCGGCGCAGCCCGTGGAGCGCCGCGGCGGTTAATCCCACGCTGTCGGGGTGCTGCAGGTTGTACGCGGCGACGAGATAGAAGTGCAGGATCGAGCCGGGGGCGCCGGGGAACGTCCCCTCCAGCACGAGCAGGGCGTGAAAGTGATCGAGGCAGGTGCCAGCCTCGGGGACCGGCGCGCCACATTCGGGGCAGGTGCTGTGCATGCTGCTGCTATCAGTCATTGCAGCTCCTGGATAAGGTAGGGAGCGTCAGTGCTGATCTTGATTTCGAGGAATGGTGAAGGCGCCACTACCAGCCTTCCCGGTGCCTGAGACAGGGACGATCGAAGCGAACAGATTCAGGCTCCCACTAGCGAATTCTGCCGTCTCAGGTCGTGTATGCCACGAGCGCCGGTAGGATAGCATAGGCCGATGGCCTACAGGCCGAGGAAGTGCGCATCGCCTGTGACCCAGCCCAGAAAGAGCCGTATTCCGTCGCGAACACATACATCTTCGAGCGTGCCAATGCCCCGGTCAGAACATTCGGCGGCATGCAGGTAGATGCGGCTCATTGTTTCCCTTCAGACTCTGCGACGCGAATGAGGCTCAAGTAGTCGTGGCTCTCCTCGTAGTGCATGCAGAGCGACGACCAGAGCGTCATGTGCGGCAGACCATCGGGGTGGTTGATGGCGACGATCAGCCCCTCGAGGCGGCCGGCGACCTCGCCCAGCTCGGCGAGGAGGGCGGCGGGCTCCTCGGCGGGGCGCTCGCCCTCCTGCACCACCGCCACGCGCTGCAGGCGCTCGTTCAGCTCGGCCAGCTTCTGCTGGGCCGCCTTGCGCTCCACCAGGGCCTCGGCAAGCTTCATCGCGCACCTCCTCTCGCTCACAAACGCTTTGAGCATAGCAGTGGGCAGTGCCACGAGCCTCGACCCTCAGAAGTAATTCTGAACCTTATTGAACCGTAGGCGCCGAATAAGAACAGACCTCAGTGCCTGAGCATAGGACTCCCTGAGATGCCACGTATCCAGGCCCGGGTAGTAATGGCGTGCGTCTGCCGGCGGCGCAGGGCATCGGCTGTGGGAGGGGAGATGGACGGGCAGTATCGAAAGGACATCCGGCCCGGGCTGCGCGTGGCCATCGTGCGCAAGCAGGATCAGCGCACGGGCCGCCGCACAATCGGGGTGGTACAGGCTATCCTGACCTCGGCGGCGCGCCACACACGAGGGATCAAGGTGCGCCTCACCGACGGGCAGATCGGGCGCGTCCAGGAGATCGAGCCGGCCGAGGGGGCGGGAGCGCCGGGCACGCGCGGTGAAGGAGCGGCTGATGCCACCACGTAAGGTCGCGGCGCCGAGCCGCGTCTACCAGCTGAAGGTCACGCTGATGGGGCTCAAGCCGCCGATCTGGCGGCGGGTCGAGGTCGCCGACGACGTGACCCTGGCCCGGCTCCACGCGATCATCCAGGCCGCGATGGGCTGGACGAACTCCCACCTGCACATGTTCACCGGTGGCGGGGAGTCCTACGGCGTGCCGCACCCGGACGACGAGAGCGACATCCACGACGAGCGCCGGGTCAAGCTGAACCAGCTGCTCACCGCGCCGAAGCAGAAGCTGCTCTACGAGTACGACTTTGGCGACAGCTGGACCCACGAGGTGCTGCTGGAGAAGTTGCTGCCCCCTGAGCCCGGAGCCACCTACCCGCGCTGCACTGCGGGAAAGCGGGCCTGCCCGCCCGAGGACTGTGGGGGCGTCTGGGGCTACGCCGACTTTGTGGAGGCCATCGCCGACCCTGAGCACGAGCAGCACGAGGAGCTGCTGGAGTGGGTGGGCGGCGAGTTTGACCCGGAGGCATTCGACATGGCCGAGACCAATGCGGCGCTGCGTCGGTTGCGGTAGACGGCGAAAGAGCCTCGGCTGGTGGGAAAAGCAGGGCTGGGGGGCCCGGCCCACCTGCCGGCAACAAGCGGAGGCAATCTGAGATCCGCCGTGCCGCGGAGCGCCTTACGAGGCTGCCCGTGCCCTGGCGCGGGCCTCCACGTCGGCGCGTGAGGCAAAGGCGCGCATGTTTTGGCCGATGCCCACGCGGTAAGTGCAGATGCGCCTGGCGCGCATGTCCTCGAGCTGTTCCCACGCCAGGCCGGAGGTGGCGTTCGGGTAGAGAAGTCGCTCCGCCTCGCGCAAGGAGCAGATGTCTTCGGGCTGCTTCAGGGGCGGGAACGTCGCGGCAGCCTGGAGCTCGTCGGTGCAGAGGTAGATGCTTTCTCCCTGCAGAGCAATTTGCTGTCTCGCGAGCACCTCGGCGGCAGCCGCAGTGAGATCGGCGGCATTGTGGGCCAGGACGAGCGTGGCCCCCTCAGCGCCCGCCTCATAGCGGGAGACCACGGCGACGCCCTCTTTGTGCTGGATCACGATCAGACCAATGTCCATCTGACCCCTCGCTCGCGACCTACGAGCCGCTCCAGGTCGAGGTCGAGCTGGGCGGGCGGCGCTGGTGCCTCAGGGGCAATGGTGAGCTGGTACAGTTGAATGAGGATGCGTTCTTCGTCACAATCGAGTAGCACAATGAACACCGTCGAACCATTCCCGCTCAACACCAGGGTGATCTACCTCGACTTCCGCGACCGGGTGTTTACCGAGGCCCTGCACTACGCCCGGGCGCACCGCGCCGAGCCCCTGGCGCAGCAGCTCGAGCGAGTTGTCAACAGCAGGCCACTGCCACTCAATGGCTTCTCGCGCACGCCCTTTCAGGCCGTGATGTCGCCGCGGCTGCCCGACCTGGCCGAGCTGCTTTCCCATCGCTCGGCCGACGACCACAAGCTGTTCGATGCCGTCCTGCGCCTCTGGGTGGAGGCCCACGGCGATCTGGCCGACGTGGTCAGGGCTGTGTGCGCCGAGCAGGGGGTCGCCCTGGCCGACAAGCTGTGTACGCTGGTCCACGAGGAGCGGTGGTGGGGGCCGGTCGAGGGGTTGAGAAAGGCCGTTCTGCGGCGGCGCCCCGAGCTGGATGAGGACGCGGCCTCGCTTATGATCGCCGCCCTGACCGGCCTGGTTGATCAGTACGACGAGGATGAAGACGAAGAAGAGGCGGCGGCGGCGCCGGCGACAACTGATCACGACGAGGTGGGGCCCGCGGCTGCCGAACAGGGTGCATCGGCCACGGCCTCGCCCGCACCGGGCCTTCCAGCCCTCGCCCCGGCGCAGTGGCCGGCCCTCATGGCCTTGCTGCGAGACGTGCCGGCCGAGTCGGAGCTCTGGGAGCTCTCGGCCGTCGAGGAGTTCCGCGCGGCCCTCGGGCTGCTCGCCGAGGAGAAGCAGGTCGAGCGCAGCGTCCGGCGGGCGGGCGAGACCCTCGCGCGCCTGCGCAGCGAGGTGGCGGGGCCGCTCGACGAGCTGGAGCTCGACGGCATCTTCGGCTGGAGCGTGGAGCCCTCTTCGCTCGCCGAGCTAGGTGTGGTGCAGGACCAGCTCGACGTCCTGCGAACGCTGCTTGTGCAGTGGGACGTCGCGGGCACGGCGCCGCGACGTCCGCGTGAGCGCGACCCCTGGCTGGTGGGGCAGCGCAAGCTCGAGGATGCGATCGCGACGACGTACCAGCAGCTCGGGGCCCGCCTTCACGGCGCGCGGCCGCCCCGCCCCCTCACCGACGATCCCGGCTCGCCCTCGCCGAGCGACCCATCGCCGGAGGCCGACCCCCCTGGGCCGGCGGTGAACACCGAGTGCGCGACGGATCGGCCCGCTGGGGATGAAGAGCTTAGGGCTGCCTGCCCTGGCCCGCCCGCCGCGGTCGATCAGACCGCTGGGGCAGAGGTTGAGCCGTGCACCGTGTGGGAGTCCGGGGTCGAGGCGGAGCTGGGCGAGGTTGACCGGTGGCATGGGCTGCTCTGGTCGCTGCTGGCTGACGACGAGATCGCCGGGGCCTCGTGGCTTGCCCAGGCGCTGAACAGACGCCAGCTGAAGCCACCTTGCGAGGAGCAGCTGTGGTGCGCTGGGGAGCCGGGCGAGGCGGACGAGCACATGGCCCGGTGGCGCTACCATATGCTGATGGGCGTTGCGGCCGGGGACACCGCGCTACTCAAGATGATGGCCCCCTGCGAGGGTCGCAGGGCCGAGCTGTTGGACTGCCTGGAGCGCTACGGCGCGTTGCGCGGCTGGACTGCGGCGGCTCTGCGCGACGCGGCGGGCGAGTGCGGCGCCGCCCTTGACGGCCGGCCGAGCGTTGGTCAGGTGCGGCCCGGGCCTGAGGAGCGGGCCCTGTGGGCGATGGGCGCGCTGGTCTGGACGGCCGAGCACGGCCTCGAGCTGCACCCGGCCGCGCTGCTGCTGCTGAACCTCCACCATGAGCTCGACCATCGTCTCTGGCGCGCGCAGGTGAGCCTGCTCCTGCCTTTGCTTGACCGCGTGCGCAGGTACCTGTGCCTGAGGCTGACGGCCCATTACGGCGCCGAGTGGCCGTGGCGTTTCGGAGAGCCGCTGGAGGAGCCGGAGCGCGAGCTTGTGCGGCGCGATCCGATGCACTGCGGGCTCGGGCACCTGTCGTGGCTGCTGCACCCGCAGCCGCAGCTGCGGGCCCACGGGC
>DAOLDO010000138.1:0-10358 GCA_035327325.1 Chloroflexaceae bacterium
GGGTTGGGGGGGGGGGGGCGGGTGAGGGGCGGGCGACTCACCCCCGGGGCCGGGGCCAGGAGAGGGCGCGGGCGACGATCAGCGAGAAGGCCCACAGCAGGTGGGGGTTGCCCCAGGCCCGCCGCAGCACCGCCAGCCCCAGCTTCTCGTAGACCAGCACCGCCACGGCCGCCATGGCCGCGAACATCGCCACCGTGTGCACGGCCACGGCCGCCAGCCCCGCCGCCTGTCGCTCGGCGGGGGACGGCTGCGCCGCCGCGGCGTGGCCCATGTGCGCGTGCTCCTCGTGGCTGTGGTCTGCCGGCGCGGCGATAGCAGCCGCGGGCAGGTGCGCCGCGTGGGCCGCCTCGACCGGGGCCTGGAGCAGCACGGGCACCAGCATCAGCCCCGCGCCGTGGGCCGTGGCCATCAGGAACGACCACAGGGCCAGGTCGCGCAGCCCCACCCGCATGCCCACCCAGCGCGGGTGGGCCTGGGCCACCAGCTTGTAGACGCCGAAGCCAAGCAGCGCGACCGCCCCCGCCATGCGCAGCGCCGTCGTCTCCACGAAGGGCTGCGCCAGGGCCACCAGGGCCACCACCACCGCCACCGAGGCCATGTGGCCCAGGGCGATCGGCCCGAGCGAGGCCAGCACCGCGCCCCGCGAGCGCTCCTGCAGCCCGCGCGACACCGCGAACAGCCAGCCCATCCCCGGGTTCAGCCCGTGGTAGGCGCCCAGGGCGATCAGCACGAGCCACGGCCAGATGGTGTTCATAGGGTCTCTCCTGCTCCTGGTTGAGGCCGTTGGGCCGAAGCATTTGCGGCGCAAATGCTTCGGCCTTCCACAGGACGCCGGCCGGTCAGCCTGGTGCGGACAGGCTCAGTCGGGGTAGCAGAACGAGTCGGACGAGGCGTCGCCGCCCTGGAGGCGGACCTGGTGCGGGCGCATGGCGCCGAAGTCGGCGAAGAAGTTGGGGTCGAGGGCCATGCCCCCGTTCTCGCCCACGTCGAGCTTCACGGCCCAGCCGCGGATCCCCTCGGGGTAGAACTGGGCGTCCCAGCTGGCGTAGAGCGAGTTGGTCAGGTAGACCCGGCGCCCGTCGCGGCTGACCTCGACCATCTGGGGGCCGCCGTTGAGCGGGCCGGCGGCCGCGGGGTGGCCGGCCTTGCCGACGATGCCGCCGATGCGCACGCTGCCCGTGAGCACGGGGCTGAAGGGGTCGGAGACGTCGTACTGGCGCAGCTCGCCCGTGCCCCAGTTCGACATGTAGAGGAAGCGGTCGTCCACCGAGAGGTTGATGTCGGTGCAGAGGGGCGGCACGGCGCCGAAGGGCTGGATGGCCGGGGGCAGCTGCGAGGCTTCGGCCGGCTCGGCGGGCACCTCGATCACCTTGCGGGCCGCCCAGCTGTTGCCGTCGCGGTACCACAGGAAGACCGAGGCCGAGAGGTCCTTCAGGCTGGTCACCACGCCCACGAAGCCGTAGGCCTTGTTGGGGTCGTGGGCCGGGCGCAGCTCGAGCACCATCTGGTGCTCCTTGCCCAGGTCAATCGCCTGCTGGTGGCGGCGCTTCTTCAGGTCCCAGACGTGCAGCTGGTGGCCGTAGCCGCCGGCGAGCAGGATCTCGGGGTTCACGCCCGCCTCGACCATGTTGGGCGTGCCCCACTCGCTCGTGATCATGGTGTCGTGGCCGAGGTGCCACCAGAAGTCGTAGGCCAGCTGCTGCGGGCCGCGCTCCTTCTCCCACTGCCCCTTGATCTCGAAGCTCTTGTGGTCCATCACGAAGATGCCGCCGGGCCCGTCGCCGTCCGGCGCGCCGATCGCGTTGACATAAATAGCGTCGGGACCGCAATGGAGGGTGTGGGGGCGGCTGTAGCCGCTCTTGGCCATCACCTCGCCTGGCTCGATCGTCTTGACGAGGCGGGGCTTGCGCGGGTCGGGCTTGGTGTCCACGACGTAGATGCGCGAGGAGCGCAGGCCGGGGATGAGCAGGTAGCGCCGCTCGATGTGGGGGTGGGGCATGGTCGGGCAGAGGGCGGCCGAGCAGGCGTTCCAGCCGAAGTGGTGCAGCTCGTCGCCGGCGTAGGGCAGCTCGAGCCGGCTGATCTCTTTGCCGTAGCCGGGCGAGGCCGGGTCCACGTCCAGCACCGCGATGGCGTCGGGGCGCTGGAAGGTCGGGTCGATCACGGCGACGTAGGCGAGCTGCTCGCGGGGCGCCGCCATCGCCTGCTTCGGCGAGGGGTAGAAGGTCGGGTCGGGGGTCCAGATGCTCATGCAAGCTCTCCTCTGGTAGGTGGTCTCGGCGGCCGTGGGGATCGCCGCCTTGCCCCTACGCTACCAGCCCCCCGTCCCCGCCCCGTCCCGCCCGCCGTCCACCCGCCCGCCCGCGCCGGTGGACGCAAAGTGGACGCCCCGCACCCCACCTGGCCGGGGGTGCGGGGCGCCGGTCGGCTGAGGGCGACCCTACCTGCGCGGCTTCTCGGCGAGGGCCACGCCGCCCCCGCCGCGCTGTGCCTCGCGCTCGAACAGCTCCGCCGCCGAGGCCACGTCGTCGCTGCCGCCGATCAGGGTCAGCAGGTCGCCCGCGCTCAGGGCCGTGTCGCCGTGGGGCACGAACAGCCGGCCCCCCCGCCGGATCATCGCCACCAGCACGTCGCCGTCGAGCCTGATCTCGCGCAGGGCCCGGCCCGCCAGGCCCCCGTTCTGCAGCTGCACCTCGCGCACCTCCTTGCCGGCGTCCAGGTCGGTCAGCAGCTGCAGCGTGCTCGGGCGGCGCAGCAGGTTGTCGAGCACCATCACCGACGCCGCGAGGGGGCTCATGGCCCTGATGCCGGCCTCGGTGAAGGTGGGCAGGGCGCCCTCCACGTTCACCCTGGCCACCACGTCGTCCACGCCAAAGCGGGTGCGGGCGATGCGGCAGACCAGCAGGTTGGCCTTGTCGCTGGAGGTGGTGGCCACCAGGGCCTGGGCCCGCTCGATGCCAGCCTTACGCAGCACGGCCTCCTGGGTGGCGTCGCCCTGCACCGCCATCAGCCCCTCCTCGCGCGCCGCCGCCACATTGTCGGGGTCGCGGTCCACCAGCGCCACCTCCTCGCCCTGGGCGCCCAGGTGGCGCGCCAGGCTCCGCCCAAGGGGGTCGGCGCCGACAATCACGGTCAGCATGGGCCGCACTCCCAGCAGCCGGGCCGCCCAGGGCGTGGTGAAGCTCTGGACGACCACGGTGCCGATAATCACCATGAACACCAGTCCGGCGAGGGCCTCGCTGCCCGCGTAGCCCGCCTCCTCCAGCCGCAGCGCGGCGAAGGTGGCGAACGAGGCTGCCACGATGCCCCGCGGCCCCACCGCGGCGATGAACAGCCGCTCGCGCATCGCCAGGCGCGTCCCGATCGTCGAGAGGAAGACGCTCGCCGGCCGCACCACCAGCATCAGGGCGAGCACCACGGCCACGCCGCCCCACCCCAGGGCCAGCAGGTCGGAGAACTCGAGGCGCGCCGCCAGCAGCACGAAGATCACGCCGATGCCGATCTGGGTCAGGTCGCCCTTGAAGTGGTGCACCTGCTCGTCGTGGGGGAAGCTCATGTTGCCCACCACGACCCCCGCTGCCGCGGCGGCGGCGATGCCCATCTCCGGGCTGAGGGCCTCGCCGAGGGTGTAGATCGCCAGGGCGCCGCCCAGGGCGCTCAGCCGGGTCAGCTCGGCGCCGAAGCTGCGCCCTACCAGGCGCAGCCCCCGCCCCAGCAGCCAGCCCCCCACCACTCCCAGCAGCGTCCCGCCGCCCACGCGCACCACCCAGGTGCCCGCCCCCTCAAGCGGGGTCAGGCCCACCATCAGCCCCTCCAGCACCACCACCGCCAGCACCACGCCCACGGCGTCCACCAGCACGCCCTCGGCCATCAGGATGGTCTTCAGGCGCTGCGTGACCGAGGCCCGCCGCAGCAGCGGGTTGATCACCGTGGGGCCGGTGACGCTCACCAGGGCGCCGAAGAGCAGGGCCAGTCCCCAGGGCAGCCCGGCGAACAGGTTGGCCGCCAGGGCCGCCAGCAGGGCCGTGACCGCGCAGCCCACGCTGATCAGGTTGCGCACCGCCGGCCCCACCTGGCGCAGGTAGTCCAGGTCGAGCACCATGCCGCCCTCGAAGACGATCACCGCCACCATCAGCGGGATGAGCACCCGCAGCCCGATGCCCAGAGCGTCGCTCTCGACCAGGCCTAGCAGCTCGGGCCCCAGCAGCACGCCCACGGCCAGCAGCGGCAGGATCGCCGGCAGCTTCAGCCAGGCGGCCAGGAGCTGGGTGCCGATGCTGGCCACCAGCACCACGCCCATCATCACCAGCAGGTCGTGTGCGCTCATCCCTCGGGCTCCAGCTTGGCCAGCCTGTAGCCCACGCTGCGCTCGGTCAGCAGGTGCCGCGGCCGCCTCGGGTCCTGCTCGAGCTTCTGGCGCAGGTGGGCCATGTGCACCCACAGGTACTGGCTCTCGCCGCCGTAGCTGTCGCCCCACACGGCGCGCAGGATCTGCTCGTGGGTCATCACCTGGCCCAGGTGGCGCGCCAGGAAGGCCAGGATTCCGTACTCGGTCGGGGTCAGGGTGGCCGCCCTGTCGCCGGCCCGCACCTCGCGGGCGGCCAGGTTAATGCGCAGCCGCCCCGTCCGCACCAGGGCCGGCTCGCCCGGCTGGGTCGGCTCGGCGCGGCGCAGGACGGCCTGCATGCGCGCAAGGAGCTCGCCGATCCTGAAGGGCTTGGTCACGTAGTCGTCGGCGCCGAGCTGCAGGCCGCGCACCAGGTCGAGTTCGGCGCCCCTGGCCGTGAGCATGATGATCGGCACGCTGGTCCACTCCCGCAGCTGGCTGCAGAAGGTGAAGCCGTCGGTCCCCGGCAGCATCACGTCGAGCAGCACCAGGTCGGGCGGCTGGCGGGTGATCGCCGCCAGGGCCGCCTCCGGCTCCATCACGCTCTGCACATGGTAGCCGGCGTCGGCCAGGCCCCGCTCAAGGATGCGCCGCAGGGCCGGGTCGTCGTCCACGACCAGCACCCGCTTCGCGCCGGGGCCGGGGCGGGCGAGGGCCACGGGGGCCTCGTCCTCGTCCTCGTCCTCCTCGGAGCTGAGGGCCGGCAGGGCGAACTGCACGCTCGCGCCGCCGCCGGGGGCCTCCTCGACCCAGATTCGGCCACCGTGGGCCTCGACCAGGGCCTTGCAGATCGCCAGCCCCAGGCCGGTGCCGCGCACGTTGCGCGTGTGGGGCCTGGCGATCTGGTAGAAGCGCTCGAAGACCCGCTCGCGCTCGGCCGGGGGGATGCCCGGCCCCTCGTCGCTGACCGCCACCACCAGCTCGCGCCCCTGCCTGGTCGCGCTCAGGGTGATCGGCCGGCCGGGGGGCGAGAACTTCTGCGCGTTCTCGAGCAGGTTCAGCAGGACCTGCTCGATCCGGCGTGGGTCGGCGCTGAGCAGGGGCAGGTCGCCGGGCACCTCGACCCGGATCTGGGCCGCGCTGAGGCGGTCGCCGTGCTGCCGCAGGACGCCCTGCACCAGGGGCGCCATGGCCACCAGGTCGCGCCGCAGCCGCAGGGCGCCGGCCTCCACCTGCGAGAGGCTCAGCAGGTTGTCAATCAGCTCGTGGAGCCGGTCGCTCTGCCCGTCAATCAGCTCGACGTACTCGCGCCAGCGCCGCTGGTCGAAGGTCAGGCCGGGGCGCAGCAGGCTCTCGGCGGCGCCCTTGATCGCGGCCAGGGGCGTGCGCAGCTCGTGGCTCACCAGGGCGACGAAGTCGGACTTCATGCGCTCCACCTCGCGCAGGTGGCGCAGGTCCTGGATCACGGCGACGGCGCCGGCCAGGTCGCCGCCCGGGTCGTGCAGGGGCACGCTGGTGATCAGCACGGGCACGCGCTCGCCGCCGGGCCGCTCGAGCACGTACTCGCGGTTGCGCTGGCTGCTGCCCTCGTCGAGGGTGCGTGCCAGGGGCAGGTCGTCGGGCGGGCAGGGCCGGCCGCCGGGCAGGAAGATGCGCCCGGCCAGGGGCCTCCGGCGCGCCTGGGGCTCGCTGAGCTCGCCGAGCAGGGCCTGGGCGGCCGGGTTGACCATGGCGGCCCGCCCGTCGGGGGCCTCGACCACCAGGATGGCGGCGGGCGAGTGGTCGAAGATCGCCTGGAGCCGCTGGCGCTCGGTCTGGGCGGCGGCGAACAGGCGGTCGTTCTCGCGGGTGAGCCGCCCGAGGCGCTGGAAGCCGACCACGACGAAGCCCGCCGCCACCAGGCCGGCCATGCCCAGGCCCACGGTGAGGGCCAGCTGGGCGGCGCGGGCGCGGGCCAGCCCCGCGCTGAGCTCGCTGCGGGCCGTCAGGGTGCGCTGGCGGATCTCGCCGATGCGGGCTCTGATGGCGTCGAAGCTGGCCTGGCTCGACCCGGTGGCCAGCTCGGCGGCGGCGTCGTCGGGGCGGCCCTGGGCGGCCAGCTCGAGCTGCCTGCCGCTGCCCTCGCGCTGCCAGCGCTCGACGATCGCGGCCAGGTCGTCCAGCTGCGCCGCCAGGTCAGGGCTCACGGCGGGCGCCAGCCGGCTGAGGTCCTGGAGCCGCAGCGGCAGCCCGTCCTGCAGGGCGCGGTACTGCGCGAGGAAGGCCGGGTTCTGGGCCACCAGGTAGCCGCGGGCGGCCGCCTGCATCAGCTGGAGGTCCGACTCGAGCCCGCCCAGGGCGTCCGAGAAAGCCTGGGCCTGGTTCACCTGGGCCCTGATCGTGTCGGCCCACTGGTTGGCCAGGGGCGGCAGGGCCACCAGGGCCAGCAGGAGCACGACGACCGAGAGCAGCCACAGGGCCGGAGCCCTGTGGGCCGGGGCGAGGTCGGCCGCGGCGGTCGGCGTGGCGCGGGGGAGGGCGGAGGCCATACTGCACTCTCCGTTGTGGTCGCGGCCCTACACCTGCGCCGCGAGCAGGGCGGCCTCGGCGGGGCCCGGCTCGGCGCCGGCCAGGAACTGGTCAACCCAGGCGTACACGTCCTGCCGGCTCACCACGCGGCGCAGGGCGCGCAGCCGGGCGCGCCGCTCGGCGCGGGGCAGCGCGGCCGCCCGGTGGATGGCCCCCGCGGTGCCGGCGATGTCGTACGGGTTGACGAGCAGGGCCCCGACCCGCAGCTGCTCGGCCGCGCCCGCGAACTCGCTCAGGATGAGCGCCCCGTCGGCGCGGTTGCAGACGCTGAACTCCTTGGCGACCAGGTTCATGCCATCTTTCAGCGGCGTGATCAAGGCGATGTCGGCCGCCCGGTAGTAGGCCAGCAGCTCTTCGTGGGCCAGGGCGCGGAAGAGGTAGTGGACGGGCACCCAGCCCGGCCTGGTGAACTCGCCGTTGATCTCGCCCACCAGCTGCTCGATCTCGGCCTTGAGCCCGGCGTACTCGGCGATGTCGGTGCGGCTGGGCACCACCACCTGCACCAGGGTGATCTGCTCGCGCAGGTCGGGCTCGCTGGCCAGCAGGTAGCGGAAGGCCGCCAGCCGCTCGACGATGCCCTTGGTGTAGTCGAGCCTGTCCACCCCGAGCACCATGCGGCCGGGCGCGTGGGCCTCGCGCAGCTGCTGGGCCAGCTCCTGCACGGCGGGCGCGTCGGCCGCGGCGCTGAAGGCCGCCGCGTCCACGCCGATCGGGTAGGCCCCCAGGCTGACCGTGCGCCCCTGGTGCCGCACGGTGGCCGTGCGGCCCCGGCCCCGCACCGCGCCGCGGGGCAGCAGGACGCGGGCCGACTCGACGAAGTTGCGCAGGTCGCGCGCGGTCTGGAAGCCGAGCCGGCCGTAGTCGAGCAGGGCCTCGAGCACCTGCTCGCGCCAGGGCAGCTTGAGGAAGATGTCGGGCGGCGGGAAGGGGATGTGCAGGAAGAAGGCCGTGGGGGCCTCGGCGCCCAGGGCGGCCAGGTCGGCGGCGACGTGCATCAGGTGGTAGTCGTGGACCCAGACCGTGTCGTCAGGCCGCAGCTCGTCGCGGATCGCCAGGGCGAAAGCGCGGTTTACCTCCCTGTAGGCCGTCCAGTAGTCGGGGTTGAAGGTGCAGCGGGTGGGCAGGTCGTGGAAGAGGGGCCAGATCGCCTCGTTGGCGAAGCCCAGGTAGAAGTGGTCGCGCTGGCGGTCCGAGAGGCTGATCGGCGCGAGGGCGTAGCCCATGTCAATCAGACCGCCGAGGTCGCGCAGCTCGTCGCCGCCCTCCTCGGCGGTGGCCCCGTGCCAGCCGATCCAGACGCCGCCCCGGCGCTGGAGGACGGGGTTGAGGGCGGTGACCAGGCCGCCGGCGCTGGGTGTGGCCTGCCACTCGCCTATGGGGTCGCGGCGCAGGCTGATCGGCAGCCGGTTCGAGGCCACCAGCAACCGGCCGGTCGGCTCGTCGCTCAGCATGTCTATCCTCCTGGTTCTACAGTTCACTCCGAGGTGGCCGCCTGCCAGCGGCCCAGAAAGCGCAGCAGCTCGCCCGGCGGGCGGAGCCACAGCTCGGCCGCCGTCTGGCGGTACGCGGGCCGCACCAGGATGGTGAGCCCGCGCCCGCGCAGGGCGGCGAAGGCATGCTCGTCGGTCAGGTCGTCGCCGAGGAAGGCGGCGGCGGCGCCGGGGCCGGTCTCCTCGACCAGGGTGTTGACCGCTCTGCCCTTGTCGAAGCCGGCGGCCCGCAGCTCGAGGCCGCCGTCGAAGGGGCGCAGCTCCAGCCGCGAGCGGCGCGCGATCGCCGCCCACGCCGGCTCGGCCAGGGCGGCCAGACGGGCGGCCTGAGCCTCGTCCAGGCCGCGCCAGTGAACGGCGACGGCTGTGGGCTTGCGCTCGCAGCGCTCGGCGAGGCCGGCCTCCTCAAGCCAGTCCGCGGCCTCGGCCAGCCCCGCGGCGGCGTCCGGGGGCAGGGCGGCCGGGGTGTAGGCGCCGTCTGGGGCGAGCCGCTCGGCGCCGTGGGAGCCCCAGACTTCGACGGGGTGGTCGAGGCCGAGCAGGGGCCGGAGGCTGTGGGCGGCCCGGCCCGTCACGACGACGACCCGGGAGCGGCCGGCGACGATCCGGTTGAGGGCCTCGCGCACGCCGGGGTAGGGCGCGGCGCTGTCGCGCTCGACCTTGAAGGGGGCCAGGGTGCCGTCGTAGTCGAGCATCAGCAGGGGGCATCTGGCCCTGGGCAGGGCCGCGAAGAAGGCGTCGAGTCGGGGGTCACCATCGGGGGTGGGCTGCATAGGGGCCTCGTGTTGCTGGTCGCGCCGGACAGGAAACCAGAGCCGGCTTTGATCGCCCTTAAGGCGGCCCGGCCCATCCTTAAGATTGCCTAAAGCGTACCTATCCGGGGGTCGAGCCGGCAAGATTCGGGCCGGGCGGCGACGGAGGCGCGGGGGGGGCTGGCACGCAACCTGCAACACCATGAACGTCACCGAGCGTGTGGTGACCTGCACGCGACGCACAGTCGCTCGATTGCAGCAGTGACACGAAAGGAGCGCCGTTATGGCGAAGACCGTCGTAGGGATGTTCGACAGCTATGCGGAGGCGCAGCACGTGGTTCAGGATCTGATGGACAGCGGCTTCCGCCGCGAGGACATCAGCGTCGTCGCGAACGACGAGACCCGGCGCGCCAGCCGCGAGGTTGGCGAGCACAGCAAGGCCGATGAGGGCGCCGGGGCCGGCGCGGTCGGCGGCACCGTGATTGGCGGCGCCGCGGGCCTGCTGGTGGGCGCGGGTCTGCTGGCCATCCCGGGCATCGGCCCGGTGCTGGCGGCCGGCCCCCTGGCAGCGGCGATCGGCACCACGGCGGCAACCGTGGGCGCGGGCGCCCTGGGCGCCGGTATCGGGGCGGCCACGGGCGGCCTGCTCGGCGGCCTGATCGGCGCCGGCGTGCCCGAGAACGAGGCGCACTACTACACCGAGGGCGTGCGCCGCGGCGGCACCCTGGTCAGCGTGAGCTCGGACGACAGCCGGGCCATGATGGCCCGCGACATCATGCAGCGCCACGGCGCGATTGACATGGAGTCGCGCAGCGCCGAGTGGCGGCGCAGCGGCTGGAGCGGCTTCGACCCCAACGCCGACCCGTACGATCGCGGCGGCCGCACCATGGTGTAGCCTCCGAAGGGTAGCCCAAGGCCAGACTGGCTGACCGGCGGCCCCCGGGTGGAGCATACGCTCCCCCGGGGGTCGCTTTTTTCGTCGGGCAATTCGCCGCCGCCAAATCCGCCCAAAGATGGGTAGACAAAAGTACTCACCGGGTTTATAGTGTCTCTCGTAAACTAGTAACCCGGTGAGGAGCACTGATGTCGGTGCGCAACACGCTGCTGGGGCTGCTGGCCCAGCGCCCCCGCCACGGCTACGACCTCCACGCGGCCTTCGAGGCCCTGGCGGGGGGGCGCGAGCTGTGGGCCCTCAAGCCCGCCCAGATCTACAGCACCCTC
>DAOLDO010000139.1:0-10327 GCA_035327325.1 Chloroflexaceae bacterium
CGAGGAGATCCCCCTGGCCGCCCGCATCTTCGCCGTGGTGGACGTCTACGACGCCCTGACCACCACCAGGCCCTACCGCCCAGGGTGGGAGGCCCCCACCGTGCGCGCGTATATCCGCTCTCAGGCGGGGCGCCACTTCGACCCGCGGGTGGTCGAGGCGTTTCTGCGGCTTCAGGTAGAATAGCGCCCACGCGTGGGCCGCCCTGGCCCACCCAGTCTGTGCGAGGAGCACCCCCGATGTACGGTGAGCGGAGCGGGCGCGAGGCGCGCCCAGATAGCGTGGACTTGCGCAGCGATACGGTGACGCTACCCAGCCCCGCGATGCGCGAGGCCATGGTCCGGGCCGAGCTCGGCGACGATGTGTACGGCGAGGACCCGACGGTCAACAGGCTCGAGGCCCTGGCCGCCGAGCTGGTGGGCAAGGAGGCCGCGGTGCTGGTGCCCAGCGGCACCATGGGCAATCTGGCGGCGCTGCTGGCCCACGGCCAGCGCGGCCAGCGGGTGGTCTGTGGCGACGAGTGCCACATCTACGTCTACGAGGCGGGCGGCGCCTCGGCCCTGGGCGGCATGGTCTATCACACCCTGCCGACCGACGCGGGCGGCGCCCTGCCGCTCGAGCTGGTGCGCGAGGCCCTGGCCGCCACGACCGACCCGCATCGGGCCCCGGCCGGCGTGCTCTGCCTCGAGAACACCCATAACCGCTGCGGCGGCACCGTACTGCCCCCCGCCTACATGGAGGCGGCCCACGCGCTCGCCCGCGAGGCCGGGGTGCCCCTGCACCTGGACGGGGCGCGGGTCTTCAACGCCGCCGTGGCCCTCGGGATAGACGTGCGGGCGCTCACGCGGCACGTGGACAGCGTGCAGTTCTGCCTCTCGAAGGGGCTGGCCGCGCCGGTCGGCTCGCTGGTGGCCGGGGAGCGACCGTTCATCGAGCGGGTGCGGCGGGCGCGCAAGCAGCTCGGCGGCGGCATGCGGCAGGCGGGCGTGATCGCCGCGGCCGGGATCGTGGCCCTGACCGAGATGGTCGAGCGCCTGGACGAGGACCACGCCAACGCCAGGCTGCTCGCCGCCGGCCTGGCAGACATCCCGGGGCTGCGGGTGGACATGGCGCGCGTGCAGACGGACATCGTGCGCTTCGAGCTTACGGCCGAGGGGCTGACGCCGGCCGAGTTTCTGGCGGGCCTGCGCGAGCGCGGCGTGCTCATGGGCGCCGTGGGGGCGCGCACCCTGCGTGCGGTCACCCACTACGGGATCGGCGCCGCGGACGTGGAGCGGGCCGTCGCCGCGGCCCGCGCGGTTCTAGGGGGCTAACCCGCGGCTTTTGGTGCGGCGGCGCCGGCGGGCGCCGCCTTCCGCCCCTGGTCGCGCCGGGGCAGAGGAGACCGTCGGATCATGGCTGGACCAGTGTCGCTCGCAGCGGCCACCCTCACCCAACACTGGGCCCCGCTCCTCGCCGGCCTCTCCGACCCTGTGCTGCTGCTCGACGCCGACGAGCGCTTGCTTGGCTGCACGCGCGCGGCGAGGGCTCTGCTGGGGGCTGCCGTGGACGTGCCTGGCGCCCCGGCGCGCGCCGTCCTCGGCCTTGAGGCCGGGGCGCCCCTCGCCGGCGAGGCGAGCCTGCGCCCGCCGGCGTCCGGCGTGGCGGCCCGGGCGAGCCTCACGCTGTCACCCCTCGCCGATGGCGACGTAGCGCCGGCTGGCTCACTCCTGCTGATCGCCGTCCGGTCGGTGGAGGAGCCGGACGCCCGGGCGGACTCGCTGGAGGGGCGCCTGCGCGAGGTGGCGCTCACGATCAGCAGCTCGCTCGACATTGACCTGGTGCTCGGCCGGGTGGTGCGGCTATCCATCGAGCTGATCGGCGCGGCGGCGGGCTCGCTGCCGCTCTACGACGCCCACTTCGACTGGCTGCTGCCGAGCTTCGTCGTCGGCATCAAAACCCCCGTGCTCGAGGTGCCGCTGCGCCGGGGCACGGGCGCGATCTGGCGCCTGGTTGACACGGGGGAGCCCTTCCTGCACAACGACTACGCGGCCGACCCGCGGGCGCTGCGCGAGCTGGTGGACTGCGGGGTAGTGGCCGCGATCGCGGCGCCCGTGCGGAGCGGCGGCCAGCTCCTTGGGGTGATCAGCCTGTACCACACCGAGCCGGGCCGGCGCTTCTCGCGGCGCGACCTCGAGCTGCTCGAGATGCTGGGGCGCTACGCGGGCGTGGCCCTGCAGAACGCGCGCCGCTACCAGGAGGCCCTGCGCGAGTCCGAGCGGCGCCAGCTGCTCTACCAGGCCAGCCTGACCTTCGGCGCCGCCCTCGCGCCCGAGGAGCTGTACCAGGCGATCCACCGCACCCTGGCCCGCATGATGCCCTGCGACACCGTGGCGATCGCCCGCCTGGACGCTGCGGCCGGCGAGATCGAGTACGTCTACCTGGCCGATGGGCGGGGGCGCTGGCCCGCCCACCGCGCGCCCGTCAGCCGGGGCCTGCTCGGCTGGGTGACCCGCACGCGGGCCTCGCTGCGGCTGACCGGCTGCGACCCGGCGCTGGAGGCTCTGTTCGGCGCCGAGCCGTTCGGCGAGGGCGAGGACCCGACCGGGTCGCTGGTGGCCGTGGCCCTGCAGGTGGGCGAGCTGGTGATCGGCGCGATCACCGTGCAGGCCGTGGACCCCGACGCCTACACCCCCGACGACCTGGACGCCCTGGAGACCCTGGCGGCCACGGCGGCGATCGCCCTGCAGAACGCCCACCTCTTTGCCCGGGTCCGGGAGCTGGCGACCACCGACGCGCTCACCGGGGTGGCCAACAGGCGGCACTTCTTCGAGCTGGCGCGCCTCGAGGTCGAGCGGGCGGCCCGCTACGCCCGCCCCCTGAGCCTGTTGATGCTCGACGCCGACCACTTCAAGCAGGTGAACGACCGCTACGGCCATGTGGCGGGCGACGAGGTGCTGCGCGCGATCGCCGCCCGCTGCCGGGCCAGCCTGCGCGAGGTTGACCTGATCGGACGCTATGGCGGCGAGGAGTTTCTTGCGCTGCTGCCCGAGACGGCCGGCACGCAGGCACTCCAGGTGGCCGAGCGGCTGCGCGAGGTGGTGGCCGACGAGCCCGTGCTGACCAGCGCGGGGCCGGTGCAGGTGCGGATCAGCCTCGGCGTGGCCAGTCTCCCCGGCGGCGCGGCGGCGACGGTCGAGGAGCTGCTCGACCAGGCCGACAGGGCCCTCTACGCGGCGAAGGCGGCCGGGCGCAACATGGTGACGGGCTGAGTCGCTCACTCGCGCGTCGGCGGCGCGGGCAGGCCGGGTGGCCTCCATGAGAAGAGTTCCATAGATGGGAATTTGGAGCGATTTTTACTAACGTCCGTAATAGGGAAGTAATGGCGTTCCGTATACTCGTTGCTGACCGCTCGAATGACGAAGGACAGCACGATGGCGGGCTTGCGCCTCTTCCGCGACGGCAGCCGACTCGAGTTTGGCAAGGGCCACCTGACCCAGTGGGACGTATACCTCGCCCGGCCAAACGCGGCGACGATCCTCGCGGACGACGCGGAGAGCCTCGGTCGGCTGGAGCGGCTGGCGGTCGCCCATAACCCGCGGACGCTCTACGACGACTTCGTCATGGTCTACAACCGGGCCACCCACGAGGTGCGACCCCACGTCTTCGATCTGATCCACGGTATGGGGCAGCTGTACGGCGAGCACGGACTCGAGTTCGAGCTGGCGATGGCGATAACCTACGCCGGGATGGTGGCTCTGGAGCGCCGGCACCGCTCGCGGCCCGGGGTGAAGCGGCAGTGGCGCCTGGGCGTCCATCTGGTGCTGGCCGAGGGGCAGGGGGCCGGCGCGGCGGTGGCCTTCAAGCGGCGCAAGCCGTGGGTCGAGCTCGTCGCCGCCTGCGCCGCCCGGGGGTTCTGAGGGCCGCCGCCGGCGCCATGGCGGCGATGACAGACATGTCACCGCCGCGCCGACAAACTACATGCCGCGCGTCACCTCCCGCACAGGCAGCCGGCGGGCGTCCGGCGTATCCTGGGCATACAGACCGCGACACAAGCGGTCGTAGGCCCGACAAGGATGCGAGAGGAGGTTGACGATGGAGCCCATGATCCAGTCGCCAGAGGCCATCCTGGTGATCTTTATGCTGCTGCTGGTGCTGGCCCTCGTCGCCGGCAACAGGCGCGCGGCGCCGACGATCCTGTACATCCCGGTGGAGACGCAGCGCGAGTACGGCGGCTCCGGCTGTCTGCCGCTGCTCATCCTCGGGGGCGTGCTGCTGCTGGCCCTCACAGGGCTATTCTAAGGGCGGGGCGGCCTCGGCGCGCGCTGTCGGCAGGTTGCCGGTTAGGCGCGCGCCGACTGTAAGCTGACTGGCAGGCGCGCGTCGCCGCCGTGTTCTATGCTGTCCGCAGCGGCGACGCGCACGAGGGCTCTCGGCCGAGCTCACAGAAGGAGGAGGACATGAGACTACGCGGCACTTCGCTCACCAACCGCGGGCTGGCCTGCGTCCTGCTCGACTGTCTGGCCGACGCGGCGCCCACGGAGGCCGGGAGGCCGGGCCGCTGGGTCGATCTGAGCGAGCTGCGGCTCGCGAAGGGGTACGACCAGCGCTTCGCCGCCGGCTTTTGCGAGCTGCTGGGCGGCCTGGGGCTGCTCGAGCTGTGCGAGGCCACCGACTCGGCGCGGGCGGCCTCGGTCAACGCGGGCTACGCCCTGCGCCTGCTGGGCGACCTGCTCAGCTGCGACGAGCCCGTCGTCGGCGACTGGGAGCGGGAGGGGCTCACCGCGCGCGAGGAGCTGGCCCACCCCTTCGGGGCGGGCGTTGACCTGCTGGCCGCCCTCGAGCTGCGCCGGCTCGAGCTGCTCTCGGGCGCGGCCCCGGTCCGCGAGCTCCAGGCGGCCATGGGCCTGCTGGTCGCGGGCGTGGGGAGCGAGCGGCGCTTTCTGCTCTGCTACGACGCCGCCGCGCGCTCGTGGCAGCTCCCCGGCGGGCGCTACGAGCACCAGGACCGCTCGTTGCGGGCCACGCTGCTGCGCGAGCTGGCCGAGGAGCTGGGCCTGGCGGGGCTGCGCGAGCCCGACGATCTGACCCTCGAGCCGCTAGGCCAGCGCGTGGCCGGACAGCGCCTCTCGCCGACCAGGGGCGTGCTCACGCGCACGGTGTTCCACTTCTTCCTGATCCGCTGGGCGGGCCCGTTGCCCCTCGACCGGGCCGGCGTGCGCTGGGTCAGCGAGCGCGAGCTGCGGCTGGGGCGCACCGACGACGGGCAGCAGGTGAGCGCCGAGCCCCTGCTCGAGCTGCTGGGCCCCCCGGCGCGCGGGCCCGCCGGCGCCGCGCGCGAGGCCAGGGCGTCGGCCCTCGCGCTGGGGTAGAACGGGGGCTGGCGCAGGCGCCGCCGGCGGGTATAATGGCCATACGCCGCGCGGCAACGAGCAGAAGGGGTGGGGGATGAGCAGCATTGGCGACCGCGACGCGCCGCTGTCACTGGAGTTTCGGTCCGAGCTGCTCGCCAGGCTCATGGCGGACCTGGGGGCCGGCGAGTGCGTCTCGGTGATCGGCGGCAGCGGCGCCGGCAAGACCAACTTGCTGCGCTTCCTGTGCCGGCTCGACGTCCAGGCGGCCTACTGGGGGCAGCCGACGCCCTGGGTGGTGGCGATTGACACCAACGCCCTGGCCTTCGACAAGGCCCGCGACGACTACGCCCTGCTCGAGCTGATCATCCACCGGCTGATCAGGGAGTGCGAGCGCCGCGGGCTCCCGACCGACCTGCGCGCCGACTTCGACCGGCTCCACGCGGGCCTGGTGGCGCAGCCAAGCCTGACCCTGGCCCTGCGCTACCTGGACCGCATGTGCGGCCGGCTCTGCGCCGACAGGGGGATCCAGCTGGTGTTCGCCTTCGACCAGTTCGAGGACGTGTGGGCCGCGCTGCAGCCGCGGGTCTTCCTGAACCTGCGCTACCTGCGCGACGAGTACAAGTACCGGCTCTGCTACCTGGTGATGACGCGCCGGCGGCTCGAGGCGGTGCGCGAGGGGGCGCGGCGCGACGCGGCGGCGGTCGAGGCATTCTGGGAGCTGTTCGACGCCCACGTCTACGGCCTGGGGATGTACGTGCGCCGCGACGCCGACGAGCAGCTCGCCCGCATCGCCGGGCGCCTGGGCGTCCCCCTTGACCCCGAGCTGGCCGAGACGGCCCGCGGCCTGGCCGGCGGCCACCCGGCCCTGCTGCGCGCCGTGTTCTGGGCCCTCAGCGCCCGGCCGGAGGTCGGCCGCTCGCCTGAGGCGGCCCTGGCGGTGCCGCAGATCGCCCGCGAGTGCGCCAAGATCTGGGACGACCTGGGCGACGAGGAGCAGCAGGCCCTGCGTCTGCTGGCCGCGGGCGTGGGCCGGGTGGCGCCCGACCCGGCGGCCCTCGCCGACCTGGTCGCCAAGGAGCTGGTGGTGGGCGAGCCGCCCCGGCCGTTCGCGCCGCTCTTCGCGGCCTACGTCGGCCGCGACCGCAGCCAGGACCTCGCCGGCGTGGTCGTAGATCCGGCGGCGCGCCAGGTCTGGGTTGACGGGCGGCGGCTCGACGAGCCGCTGTCGCGCTTGGAGTTCGCGCTGCTCGAGCGGCTGGCCCGCAGCGCGGGCCAGGTGGTGCGCCGCGAGGAGATCCTGGGGGCGCTCTACCCCGACGACGCGAACAACACCAGCGACGAGCGCCTGGACACGCTGCTGCGGCGCGTGCGCGAGGCCATCGCCGACGACGCGCGCAACCCGCGGCACCTCTTCACGCACCGCGGGGTCGGGGTGCGCCTGGCCCAGGGGCGGGTGGCGGAGTAGGACGCGACCCTACTGCCAGGCGACCGGCGGCCAGCCGGGCGGGGGCCAGGCGCCCTCGCCCCAGCGCTCGAGCCGCCCGCAGATCGTGGCGGCGAAGAGGGCCGTGCGCAGCCAGCGCGGGCTCCCCCTGTGCAGCCTGCTGGCCACGAACAGGTGGTTGAGCAGCAGGCCCCAGAGCAGCTCGCGCTGGTCCTCGTAGTGGGTGCGGGCGTGGGCCAGGGCGCGCAGCCCCTGGGCGACGGCGTGCAGCTTCAGGGCCACGGGGTCGTCGGCGATGGCGCGGGTGAGGGGGAGGGGCTGGTCGGGCCGGTCGGGCGCGCACCAGGCGACGGCGAGGTTGTAGACCAGGGCGAGGTCGGCCCGGCCGTCGCCGCGGCTGCGGGCCCAGGCGACGCGCGTGCTGACGTCCTGGGTCAGCTCGACGAAGTCGCGCAGGATGGGGCCGTAGCCCGTGCGCTCGAAGTCGATCGGGAAGGCGTGGCTCTCGTTGACGATAATATTGTCGCTGTGCAGGTCGCCGTGGGTGACGGCCTCCTGGGCGCGGCGCAGCGTGCTGGCGGCGTGGTGGCGGGCGATCCAGGGGAGCGGGTTGGGCAGGGCTGGGGGGAAGCCGGGCAGCTCGAGGGCGGGCCCCTCGCGGCGCCACGCCGCGAAGTGCCGGCTGAGGGTGTGCTTCCACAGCTCGTCGTAGGCGGCGAACAGCGAGCGCTGGATGGGGCGGGGCTCGTTGCGGAACCAGAAGCCCCAGTTGCGGCTGTCGAAGAGGGCGTTGAGGGGGCGGAGCAGGCGCTGCACGTCGTCCTGGGCGTGGTAGAAGGCCCGGAAGATCATCAGGTCGTCGTCGGCGCCGATATAGTTGTAGACCACGCCGCCGAGGTCCCAGAGCCGGGCGTGGCTCTGGAGCTCGGTGTAGTAGGCGCCCGGCATCTTGTTCTCGACGTAGGTCAGGTAGCGCTCGACCTCGTTGGCGATCTTGTCGGCGTGGGCGAGCTTGACCACGCGGTGGCGGCCCTCCCTCTCGACCACGGCCTCGAAGAGGCGCGAGGAGCGGCGCAGGGTGGTGTCGGTGCTCGGGCTGGCGCTGGCCTCCTCGTCGGCCATGGCGAGGAGGGCCACCTGGGACTTGTGGGCGAAGAGCATGCCGATCAGCTGCTCGGCCTCGTCGGCGGGGATGTCGGCGCGGTCGGGGAAGAGCTGGCCGAGGACGTGGTGGCGGGGGGCCGGGGCGAGGTCGGGCGCGACCGGGCCCCACTCGATGCGAGGCCCGGTGCCGCCCGCGCAGACCGAGCGGGCCGCGTCCTCGATGGCGGCCCTGAGGTCGCGCGAGCTGTCCTCCTTGCCGATAAAGGTGAAGGCGCCGTACTCCTTGAGGGCGAGGGTGGCCGACTTACGGTCGCCGTAGGCGCTGTAGATTACCGACACGGCGGGCCTGAGCTGCGGCACCAGCTCGAGCCCGCTGCGGTCGTAGCCGATGCTATGGGGGTCGAGCAGGCGCATATCTACGATGGCGACCTGGCAGCGCCCGGCGCGGGCCAGGTCCACCGCGTGGGCGATGAGGGTGGCGCCGTCGCCCATGGCCACGAAGGGGCGGTGCCCCCAGCGGCGCACCAGCTCGGCGAGCTCGTCGCGCACGTCGCCCTCGTCGTCCACGATCAGGACGCGCAGGTCGCGCGGGCGGCCCGCGTCGGTCGTTTGCTGACTCATTGGCTCGTCTCCTGCGAGGTGGCTGGGGCGTAGGCGGGCTCGCGCGGGGCTGACCGGGGCGCCAGTGGCAGGCCGATCTCGAAGGTCACCGGGCGCTCGGCCGAGCGCAGGCTGATGGTGCCGCCCATGGCCTCGACCGCCCAGCGCACAAAGAGCAGGCCGAGGCCGCCGTCGCCCGCGGCCCGGTTATGCTTGGTGGTGACGCGCTCGCTGAACAGGCGGTCGCGGGCGTGCTCGGGGATGGGCGGCCCGTCGTTGCTGAAGGTGATGCAGACCCTGGCGCCGCTGCGCTCGGTGCGCACGGTGAGCAGGCCGCGGGCCCAGGGCGCGCCGAGGTCGTCGAGGGGCCCGCGGCCCCGGGGCGCCATGGCGTCCACGGCGTTCTGCACCAGGTGGCGCACGGCGCGCTTGAGCAGCAGGCGCACGGCCAGCACCTCGCACTCGGGCTCGCCCGGCCAGAAGGCGAGCCTGACGCTGCCGGGCAGCAGCTCGGGCAGGTACTGGGCCAGCCAGCTGTTCACCGGCAGCGCCTCGGCGTCGAGCGAGCGCGGGTCAATGGCGGCGCGGCCGAGCTCGGCGGCGGCGGCGTCGATCTTCTCGACGATGCCCTGGGCCTCGGCTCTGAGGGTCGCGTCGGCCTGGAGCAGGCCGACGTGGCGCCTGATGCGGCCGACCTGGCTGTGGATGTCGTGGGCGCTGTCGTGGACCCAGACCGTGGCCGCGGCGACGGCGCTCTCGAGGCGCAGGCGCTCGGCGGTGCGCGCGCGCTCGATGGCCAGGCCGATCGTGCGGGCGATGCCCTTGATCAGGGCCACGTCGTCGTCGTTGAAGGCGTGGAGCCGGTCGCTCTCGAGCACCAGGGTGCCGAGGAGCTGGGCCCTGCCGCCGCGGTCGCGCTCGGTGGCCATGAGGGCCAGGCACAGCTCGCAGCGCAGGCGCTCGTCAATGCGCAGGTAGTCGTCGTCGGTGCTGACGTCGGGCACGTGCTCGCAGACCGCCTCCTCGCGCTCGAGGGCGCGCCTGGCCGCCCTGCTGGCGATGCTGCGGTCGCGGTAGATCTCGAGCAGGGGCAGCGGGTCGCCGGCCTTGCCGTAGAACTCGCGCGAGACGGGGTGGAAGGAGAGGGTGCGACGGCTCTCGTCGTAAAGCAGCACGCCGAGCTGGAGGATCGCGCCGCGGTCGCGGAAAAGCTCGCGCAGGGTGCCGAGGATGTTGCGCAGGGTGCCGCCCAGGTCGAGGGTGGGGCCGACGGCCTCGGCCACGCGGATCGTCGCGGCGAGGCGCTCGTGCTCGCGGCGGCGCATGTCGAGGTAGAGGGCGTCGCGGAGGGCGCCGGCCACGAGGGCGGCGAAGGTCGCGAAGAGGTCCTGCTCGTAGCGGCTGAAGCGGTGCGGGGCGCGGTAGTTGAAGAAGAGCACGCCCACGGGCTCGCCGCCGGCGGTAAGGGGGAAGGCCGCCACCGAGGCGATCGCCTCGCGGACGATGAACTGCCCGCGCAGGCGCGGGTCAGCGCGCACGTCCTCGACCCAGATCGGCCCGTCGGCGCCCAGGATGCGGTTGAGCACCTTGTCGTTGCCGAGCTGCTCGGGGCGCAGCTGCTCGATGTGGCGGACGCCGAAGCTGGGCCCTGGCAGGATCGCGTTGCGCTCGCGGTCAACGCGCCAGATGGTGACGGCCGAGACGTCGGGCGCGGCGCGGCGCGTGGCCAGCAGCACGGCCTGGAGCGTCTCGTCGAGGCTGGTGGCGGCCACCACGGTGCTCGAGGCGTCGAGCACGCTGCGCTGGTGCTCGCGGCGCTGCACATTGTCGAGGGCCAGGGCGGCCACG
>DAOLDO010000140.1:0-10306 GCA_035327325.1 Chloroflexaceae bacterium
CCTCGGCGAGGCGGGCCAGCCCGTCGAGCGCGGCCTGCATCTCCGGCGGGGGCGGCGGGCGCCGCCCGAACAGCCTAGCCCCTCCTGCCACGGCGCCCCCCTCGCGGCTCGCCCGCGCGCTGGCTCTCCTCCAGCGCCTGGCCGAGCAGCCACTCGACGAAGGCCGGGCTGTCCGCGGCCTGCTCCCACTCATCGCGCACGCTCTGGCAGATCGCGCGCGTCGGGCCCTCGGGCGGGCCAAGCTCGGCGACGATCTGGGCCAGGCAGAGCTCCAGCTCGGCGGGATCGGGGTCGCGGGCCACCACCATGTCGAGCACGCGCCGCTTCATGTCCATGCCCGCCAGGTCGGCCTGCTGGTCACGGGCCCGCTTGCGCGGCAGCAGGTCGCCAGAGGCCAGCAGGAAGGTCGCCAGGTCTGCGGGGCGCAGCTCGCTCATGGGTCCTCGCTCGCGAACACCTTGCTCTTTGGCTCGACCCCGCCCGGAGGCACGTTCGAGCTCATCGCGCCCGGCCCGCCGCCCCGCTCCCGCCCCGCCTCGGGGCTGCACGCCGCCAGGGTGGCGGCCGCGAGGGCCGCGAGCGTCAGGCGGGCGAGCATTCGTCTGAAGCGCATAACCCGCCCCCTAGAGCCCGGCGACCTCCGCCGGGATAAGCACCTGGCCGCCCATGACGATCGCCCAGCGCAGGATGAAGCCGCCGGCGAGCACGAGCAGCGCGATCGCCACCGTGAGGTCCGGGTGGCCCCTGGTCGAGCGGAAGCTCAGGAACAGCGGCAGCAGCACGCCGAGGCCCATGGTGCCCACCAGGAGCGCGATGCCCTGGGGCGTGGCCAGGAAGACCGGCAGCGCGGCGCCGAGCGAGAACAGGAAGATCACCAGCAGCGCCGCCTCGAGGATCATCGTGTAGCGGTCGGTCTCCTCCAGCCGGCGGATCGAGCTGTGGGGCGTGGCCGGCCGGAAGAAGCGCAGCAGCAGCAGCATCGCGGCGATCCCGGTCGAGGCCGCCGAGGCCAGGAAGAGCGAGGCGATCCAGGTGCTCTGGCTCCACACCGGCACGTTGCTGGCGGTGAGCAGGGCCCCCGTGTAGGCGGCGATGAAGAAGCCGGTCAGGGTGCCCAGCACCTCGAAGGCGACGCCGACCGGGCCGCGGTGCAGCCGGCGGGCCAGCCCGCTGAAGCGCCCCAGGCCGAAGCGGTTGTCGTCGGCCAGGGCGCCCAGGAACGAGGCGAAGCTGAAGGCGCCGAAGAGCAGCAGCGCCCAGGCCCCCACCGACATCGGCGACCAGTACTTGAACATAGGCATGAAGGTCTGCGACTGCAGGATCATGTGCCAGAAGCGCTCGGGGCGCGTCAGGTCGAGGATCAGCAGCACGCCGCAGATCGCCACCAGCGGGAAGGCGATGTAGTAGGCCATGTTCGCGATGTGGCGGTCGCGCTCGCGCCCGAACAGGTCAATCAGCGTGCCGACGGCGTAGGCTGCGACCGCGATCCCGCCCAGGAAGAAGTAGAAGACGATCCACCACTCCCAGTCCGGGTGGGCGACGAAGTAGCCCTCCATAGAGCGCTCCTCCTAATCGGTCGCGGCCGACGCCGCCGGCCCCTCGTCCTCGCCGTCCTCGTTGCGTCGGCGGAACGAGAACAGGGCCGCGAGCGCCACCAGCAGGGCCGTGATGATGCTGAAGGCCGACGAGGGCGGCACCGCGCTCGAGGGCAGCTTTGGGTCGCTGGGCAGCCCGTAGACCTCGGGTTCGTCGAGCAACAGATAGAAGGCGTTCAGCCCGCCCAGCACCTGATCGTCGGCCCCGTAGAGCCGCGCCCGCGTGAAGCCCTCGCCCTGGAGCTGCGTCAGCCTGGCCTCGGCCCGCGTCTTCAGCTCGGCGATCGGGCCGAACTGGATCGACTCGGTCGGGCATGCCTGAGCGCAGGCCGGCACCAGGTTGTGCTGCAGCCGGTCGTAGCAGAGTGTGCACTTCTTGGCCGTGCCCGCGCCCTCGTTCTCGCGCCCCGCCATGTGGATCACCCCGAAGGGGCAGGCGGTCACGCAGTTGCGGCAGCCGTTGCAGGCCGGCTCCTGGATGTAGACCGAGTCGAACTCGGTGCGGATAATCGCGCCCGTGGGGCAGACCTCCAGGCAGGGCGCGTTGACGCAGTGCTTGCAGACGTCCGACATCATCAGCCAGGCCGCCTCGTTGCGGTCCTGGCTGAACTGCTCGATGAACTTGACGTGGCGCCAGTTGTTGGCCGTGAGCGAGCCGGTGTTGTCGTACGAGGCCCCGGTGAGCGGCCGGGTCTGCCCCGCGCTTCCCTCGCCCGGCTGCTCGGCCAGGTCGGCCGGCAGCTCGTTCCACTGGTGGCAGGCGACCTGGCAGGCCTTGCAGCCGATGCAGACGCTGGTGTCGGTGTAGAAGCCGACGGGCACCTGGGCCATGCTACACCTCCGCCTTGGTGACATTGCAGACGAACACCTTGGCCTCGTGGATCGAGACGTTGGGGTCGCCCACCATGGCCGCCAGGTCGTTCACCACGTCGCCCACGGCGATGCCCTTGTAGCCCCAGTGCCACGGCAGGCCCACGTAGTGGATGCGCTTGCCGGCGATGGTGTAGGGCCGGGCCCTCCGCGTCACCAGGGCCTTGGCCCTGATGCTCGCCCGCGGCGTGGTGATCGTGATCAGCTCGGTGTTGCGCACGCCCAGCTCCTCGGCGTGCTCGGGGCTGATCTCGGCGAACAGCTCGGGCTGCAGCTCGGCCAGCCAGGGCAGCCAGCGGCTCATCGAGCCGCTCAGGTGGTGCTCGGTCAGCCTGTAGGTCGAGAGGATGTGCGGGTAGTCGGGCGAGCCCACGGGGGCCAGGCGCTCCTCGGGCTCCCAGATCTTGGTGAGCGGGTTGCCCTGCTGCCGGTAGACAGGATTGACCACCGGCGACTCGAACGGCTCGTAGTGGGCCGGCAGCGGCCCGTCCATGGCGCCCGAGGGCGCGAACAGCCAGCCCTTGCCGTCGCCCTTCATGATGAAGGGCGAGGCCCCGTCGTGGTAGTCCAGCCCCACGCCGTTCGGCACGGCCGGCGCGTCGGGCCGCTTGGTCGCGGGGAAGTCCGGCACGTCCAGGCCCACCCAGCGGCCGACGGTCGGGTTGCCCTGCGCGTCGGTGCCGCCGGGGGCCCCCGCGTCCCAGTAGACGTAGCCCCTGGAGCCCCCGTCGCCGAACTCGCGGGCCAGGCGCGCCTCCTTCGGCCAGGGGTTGCCCGCCGGGTCGGCCGCGGCGCGGTTGTACATGATGCGCCGGTTGGCCGGCCAGGCAAAGCCCCAGCCCAGCGAGACCCAGCCGTCCGAGGTGCGGTTGGCCGCGCGGTTCACGCCCTCGGGGCGGTCCGGCGTGGGCGCGAAGATGCCCGAGTAGATCCATGCCCCGCAGGCGGTCGAGCCGTCGTCCTTCAGGTCGGCGAACGAGGCGATCGGCCGCTTGTCCTCCCAGGTGTAGCCGTTGATCTCCTTCAGGATCAGCGCCGCCGAGGGCTCGTCGAGCAGGCGCCAGCCGTGGGCCCGGTTCTCCTCCTCGTCCACGTAGTCCCAGGTGAGGTTGAGCAGGCCCTGGTCCTTCTCCTCGCTGCTGCCCTGGTACAGCTGCTTGAGGCGCGTGCCGAGGTAGTAGGTGAACCAGATGTCGCTGCGCGCGTCGTCGGGCGGGTCCACCGCCTTCTCGTGCCACTGGGCCAGGCGCTGGGTGTTGGTGAAGCTGCCGTCCATCTCGACGATCGAGGCCGCGGGCAGGAAGAAGACCTCGGTCTGGATGTCGGCGGGGCTCAGTTCGCCCGAGCGCACCTCGGGGCTGTCCTTCCAGAAGCTGGCGGTCTCGGTCTCGAACAGGTCGCGCGCCACCAGCCACTCGAGCTTGGCCAGGGCGCGCCGCTGGTAGCCGGCGTTCTGCCCGCCGACGGCGGGGTTCTGGCCCAGGGCGAACATGCCCTTGACGGTGCCGCGCTCCATCTCGACGAACATCGGCATGTGGCTGTGGTCGCCGCTGATCTTCGGCAGCCACTGGTAGCCGAACTCGTTCTCGGGCGTGGCCGCGTCGCCGTACCAGGCCTTGAGCTGGCTGACGATGAACTTGGGGAAGTTCGACCAGTAGGCCGTCGGCGTGACCTCGGTCTCGATGTAGTCGCCCAGGGTCTCGTGGTTGCGGTTGACGTTGGGCGTGTTCAGGTAGCCGGGGTGGATGTTGTAGAGCGTGGCGATGTCGGTGGAGCCCTGGATGGTGGCGTGGCCGCGCAGGGCCAGGATGCCGCCGCCGGGCCGGCCGATGTTGCCGAGCAGCAGCTGCACCAGGGTCGAGGTGCGGATCAGCTGCACGCCCGTGGTGTGCTGGGTCCAGCCGACCGCGTAGCAGAACGCGGTCGTCCGGTCGGGGCCGCTGTTCTCGAGCAGGGTCTCGGCCACCCTGATGAACACGTCGCGGGGCGTGCCGCAGACCTCCTCGACCATCTCGGGGGTGTAGCGGGCGTAGTGGCGCCGCATGATCTGGAAGACCGTGTTGGGGTCCTGCAGCGTGCGGTCCTGCACCGGCGGCGGGCCGACCAGCTTGCCGACGCGGGCGGCGAAGCTCTGGGCGTCGTCGCCGGGCTGGTTGGGCTGGGTGGTGGGCGTGCCGGGCTGGGGCTGGTTGGGCTGCCCCGCCGGCTGGCCGCCGGGCGTCGAGGGGTTGGTGGGCTGGCCGCCCGGCTGCTGCTCGGCGCCCTGGCCCGTGGCCGTCCCGCCCGTCTGCGGGTCGGTGGTGGTGGGCAGGCCGCCCTGGGTCGCGCTCTCGCCCGACTGGGGCGCCTGGCCCGCCGTCTCGGGGGCCTCGCCCTCGGCGGCCGCGGCCTCGGTCTGGTAGGCCCAGGTGCTGGTGTTGTAGCGCCTGGCCTCCTCGTCCCAGCCGCTGAACATGCCGTCCAGCTCCTCGGGGCCCTGGTACTCGGGGTTGATCAGGGTGGCGGCGTTGGTGTAGGCGGTGACGTACTCGCGGAAGAAGGGCTCGTTGTTCCAGCGCGGGCTGTTGATGATGTAGTTGACCAGCGCGCCCAGGAAGACGATGTCGCTGCCCGCGCGCAGCGGCGCGTAGGTGTTGGCCATCGCGCTGGTCCGCGTGAAGCGCGGGTCAATGTGGACGATCTTGGCCCCTCTGGCCTTGGCCCGCATCGGCCACCTGAAGGCGACCGGGTGGCACTCGGCCATGTTCGAGCCCATGATCACGATCGCGTCCGAGAACTGCAGGTCGCTCGCGAAGGTCGTGGCCCCGCCGCGCCCCATTGAGATGCCCAGACCGGGCACCGTGGCGCTGTGTCAGATCCGGGCCTGGTTCTCCAGCCCAACCGCGCCGATGCCGCGCATCAGCTTGGCATGCACGTAGTTCCACTCGTTGTCCATGGTCGCGCCGCCGAGCGAGAAGATGCCGAGGGTGTGGTTGGCCCGCCGCTCGACCTCCGTGCCGTCGGCCTGGGTGATCGTGACCGTGTCAACCCAGGTGGCGTCGCGGGTGGCCTTGACCCGCTCGGCGATCATGTCCATGGCCCGCTCGAGCTCGATCGGCTCCCAGTCGGCGCCCCCGGGGCGCCTGTAGAGGGCCTTCGTAGAGCGCAGGGGGTTGACGGCGAGCTGGAAGGTAGCGGCGCCCTTGGGGCAGAGGGTGCCCCTGTTGATGAAGCTGTCGGGGTTGCCCTCGATGTTGACCACCTGCCCGTCGCGCACGCTGATGATCGTGCCGCAGCCCACGGCGCAGTACGGGCAGACGCTCGGGTACTCCTTCGTGCCGGCGATGCGCAGGGACTGGGCGCGCGCGGCCGCCGGCTTGAGGCTCACGCCGAGGCTCATGGCGCCGCCGAGGCCGATGCCTGTGGCCGCCGTCCCCTTGAGGAACTGGCGGCGCGTCATGGTCGGTCCGCTCATGGAGGGTGCCTTCCTAGCTCTGTCGTCGAGCGACGGTCAGGATCATCGGTGACCGCCTGGAGGAGGCGTTAGTGTAGGTGCGGCGCGGGAGTCTGGGGTTGGTGCAGGGGTTCCAGGTGCGTGGTGGCGCAAATTATAGCAAACAGGTTAAGGGCCGGCAAGGGTTTTCCCGGGCCGCGCGGGGGAGATCTTCACGGCGCTGTCGGGACATGGCGCGAGGCAAGCAAGTTCCGTGCCGGGCGGCTGGGCTCGAGAGAGCTCCGCGCCTGTCTCCGAGTCGTCGTTTGGATGCACCGAAGTGGGCGCCCACGTTGGGGCGCCCTTACGGCCCGACAGGCTGCTGTGGCGTCGCCTAGGCCCCGCCGCGCAGGGCCGCCAGGGCGCGCTCCATCTGCTCGACGGTGTTGATGTTGAGGAAGGAGTGGCCCTCGGGGTCGTGGGCCCGCGTCTCCTCGGGCTCGAAGACCGCGACGCGGACCTGGGGGAAGAAGCTGGCGATCTGGCGCCTGCCGCGCTCGAGGGCCTCGCGCATCGGGCCGAGGCAGCCCTTCCCGTAGATCGCGTGCAGGGTCTCGAGGTCGAGGCTGTTGCGCGTCGCCCCGGGGCTGAGCGAGCGGGGCGCCAGCACGTCGTAGTCGCGGGGGCGGGCCAGCATCGCCGCGAGGAGCGGCTGGCTCAGCAGGGGCATGTCGCAGGCGACCACCAGGGCGTACTCGCCGGCCGCCGCCGTCAGCCCCGAGTAGATTCCGCCCAGGGCGCCGCCGTCGGGGTACTGGTCGGGCACGATCCGACCAGGCAGCCCCAGCCAGCCCTCCGGGTCGTTCAGCACCACCACCACGTCGGGGCAGAGGGCCCCGACCGTGGCCACGGTGCGCTCGAGCAGCGTCGGGCCGCCCTCGCCCCACAGCCGCAGCCGGCGCTTGTCCCGCCCCAGCCGCCGGCTCTGGCCCCCCGCCAGGACGATGGCGCTGTCGCGCCGCATGGTCTCAGTGCTCATAGCTAATGATATAATTCCAGAGCCCACCCTTTGTCAACCCGCCGGAGAGCGGAAGATCCATGCCCGAGCTGTTCCAGGTTGTGACCGTCGCCGAGGCCGGCGCGCGCCTCGGCCCCCACCTCGCCCCCCTCGGCCGCGCCGAGGAGCTGCCGCTGCACGCGGCCCTCGGTCGCGCCCTCGCCGCCGACATGCGCGCCCCCGGCGACCTGCCCGCCTTCCCGCGCTCCACGATGGACGGCTTCGCCGTGCGTGCCGCCGATACCTATGGCGCCAGCGAGGGCCTGCCCGCCTACCTGGCCCTCTGCGGCGAGGTGCCAATGGGCCGCCCCGCCGGCCTCGCCGTCGGCCCCGGCCAGGCCGCCCGCGTCCACACCGGCGGCATGCTCCCCTCGGGCGCCGACGCCGTGGTGATGGTCGAGCACACCCAGGCCCTCGACGCGACCACGATCGAGGTCGTGCGCCCCGTCGCCGTGGGAGAGCACGTCATCCCCGTCGGCGAGGACGTGCGCGCCGGCGAGCTCCTCTTCCCCCGCGGCCACCGCCTGCGACCGCAGGACCTCGGGGGCCTCGCCGGGGTCGGCCTGCACACGGTGCCCGTGGCCGCCCGCCCCCGCGTGGCCATCCTCGCCTCGGGCGACGAGGTGGTGCCCGCCGACGCCGCCCCGGGCCCCGGCCAGGTCCGCGACATCAATACCTACACCATCGCCGCCCTGACGGCGCGGGCCGGCGGCGAGCCCTGCCCCTACGGCATCGCCCCCGACGACCTGGCGGCTCTGCGCGCCATGGCCGAGGCGGCCCTCGCGCAGGCCGACGTCCTGGTCATCTCCGCCGGCTCGTCGGTCAGCACCCGCGACATGACCGCCGAGGCCATCGCCTCCCTCGGCCCCCCCGGGGTCCTCGTCCACGGCGTGGCCATGCACCCCGGCAAGCCCACCATCCTCGCTGTGGCCGGCGGGCGCCCCGTCTTCGGCCTGCCCGGCAACCCCGTCTCGGCCATGATCGCCTTCGAACTTTTCGTCGCCCCTGCCCTGCGCCGCCTCCAGGGCGCCCCCGAGCCCGCTCTTGCCGCGGCAACCGCGCGCCTCGGCCTCAACATCGCCTCGCGGCCAGGGCGCGAGGACTTCGTGCCCGTGCGCCTGGCGCGCCGCGACGGCGAGCTGTGGGCCGAGCCTGTCTTCGGCAAGTCCAACCTGATCTACACTATGGCCCGCGCCGACGGCCTCGTACGCGTCCCCCTCGACCTGGCCGGGCTCTACGCGGGCGACCTGGTGGAGGTGAGCCTGTTCTGATGCGCCGCAAGTACTACCTCGAGGACCGCTCGCTGGAGGACGCCCGCGCCCGCTTCGCGGCCGCCCTCGAGCGCGCCGGCGGCCTGGCCCTGCCCCCGCCCGAGCGCGTCCCCCTGGCCGAGGCGCGCGGGCGGGTCACCGCCGCGCCCGTCTACGCCGCCATCTCGGCCCCGCACTACCACGCCGCCGCCATGGACGGCATCGCCGTGCGGGCGGCCCTGACCGAGGGCGCCACCGAGGCCGCGCCCCGCCGCCTCGCCCTCGGCCCCGAGGCCGTCTGGGTTGACACCGGCGACCCCATGCCCGCCGGCGCCGACGCGGTGATCATGGCCGAGCACGTCCAGCCCATCAATGAGGCCACGGTCGAGATCGCCGCCGCCGTCGCCCCCTGGCAGCACGTCCGCCCCCTCGGCGAGGACATCGTCGCCACCGAGCTGGTCCTTCCCGAGGGCCACGCCCTGCGCCCGGCCGACCTGGGCGCTCTCGCCGCCGCCGGCCACGCCGCGGTCGAGGTGCGGCGCCGCCCCAGGGTCGCGATCATTCCCACAGGCACCGAGCTCGTCCCCGTCGAGGCCGCCCAGGGCGTGCGGGCGGGCGAGATCGTCGAGTTCAACTCGCTCATCCTCGCCGGCCTGGTCGAGGAGTGGGGCGGCGCGGCCGCGCGCCTTCCGCCCGTGCCCGACCGCCGCGAGCTGCTGCGCGCCGCCGTCGAGGCCGCCCTGGCCGAGCACGAGGTCGTCGTGGTCAACGCCGGCTCGTCCGCCGGCTCGGAGGACTACACCGCCGCCGTGCTCGCCGAGCTTGGCGAGGTGGTCGTCCACGGCGTCGCCATTCGCCCGGGGCACCCGGTCATCCTGGCCGTCGCCGCGGGCAAGCCGACCCTCGGCCTGCCGGGCTACCCCGTCTCGGCCGCCCTCACCGCCGAGCTGTTTCTGCGCCCGCTGGTCTACCGGCTCCAGGGCCTCGCCGCGCCCGCCCGCCCCCAGGTCACAGCGGTGATGTCGCGCAAGCTGCTCTCGCCCCTGGGCGAGGACGAGTTCGTGCGCGTGGCCCTCGGCCGGGTGGACGGCCGCCTGGTCGCCACGCCCCTCACCCGCGGCGCCGGGGTGGTCATGTCCCTCGTGCGCGCCGACGGCCTCGCCCACATCCCCCGCTTCTCCGAGGGCCTGCACGCCGGCGAGGAGGTGCGCGTCGAGCTGGTGCGCGACCCGAGCGAGGTCGAGGGCACCCTGGTCGCCATCGGCAGCCACGACCTGGCCCTCGACCTGCTCGGCGGCCACATGCGGCGCCACGCCCCCCACACCCGTCTCAGCTCGGCCAACGTCGGCAGCCTGGGCGGGCTCATGGCCCTCAGGCGCGGCGACGCCCACCTGGCCGGCACCCACCTGCTCGACGAGGCCACCGGCGCGTACAACCGCCCCTTCGTCGAGCGGCTCCTGCCCGGCGAGGAGATCGTGCTCGTCCACCTGGCCTACCGCGACCAGGGCTTCATCCTGCCGCCCGGCAACCCCCGCGGCCTCGGCGAGCTGCGCGACCTGCTCGCTCCCGGCGTGCGCCTGGCCAACCGCCAGAAGGGCTCGGGCACCCGCGTGCTGCTCGACTACCACCTCAAGCTCCAGGGGCTCGACCCGGCGGCCATCGCCGGCTACGAGCGCGAGGAGTTCACCCACATGGCCGTGGCCGCCGCCATCATGAGCGGCGCGGCCGACGTCGGCCTCGGCATCCTCGCCGCCGCCCGCGCCCTCGGGCTCGCCTTCGTGCCGCTCTTCCAGGAGCGCTACGACCTCGCCGTCCCCCGCCGCCACTGGGAGAGCGAGCGCCTCGCGCCCCTCCGGCAGACCCTCGCCGACCCGGACTACAGGGCCGCCGTCGCCGCCCTCGGCGGCTACGATGTCTCGCGCATGGGCGAGGAGCTATGAGGCGGGGAGAACCAGGTTCTCCCCGCGCCCCTGCCTCAGAGCAGGAGGGGCCCGGTGCGCCGACGCGCCCACGGCGTGGGACGTGAGGCGGCGGCGGGCGGGGGCCACGCGGAGGGGTGGGGGCAGGCGGGTCGGCCGACGCGCCCGCGACGGACGTGAGGCGGCGGCGGTGCGCCCACGGC
>DAOLDO010000141.1:0-10303 GCA_035327325.1 Chloroflexaceae bacterium
GACGAAGAAGAGCTGGAGATTGACGAGGGGGTCGGCGTCGAGGTCAACCGAGAAGGACTCGCCGCGAGCCAGGAGGGCCACGGCCGACCAGGCGCCCGAGGGCGAGCGGTCGGCCACGTAGACGCCGGCGCCCTCGCCGACCAGGCGGGCGGGGTTGGTCATGGCGACGGCGAAGCCGCCGTCGGGCCTGAGGGCCACGCGGGGGTTGGCGAAGTCGCGGGTCGTCTGGGCGGGGATGCGCTCGTTGACGAAGCCGGCGCCGTCCCAGACGGCCAGGTAGCTCTGGAGGTAGTCGCGGGCGCCCTCGACGCGGCCCCTGTAGTAGGCCACGGCGAGCCGGCGGCCGGGGCCCGCGGCGACGTCGAAGACCGGCAGGGCGGTCTCGCCGATCACATTCAGGATAGGGCCGGTCCAGGTGAGCCCGTCGGGCGAGCGCCTGTAGCTGATCGGCGCGCTGGGCGCGCGCCAGAAGACGAACACCCCGTCCTCGTTGGCGGCCACCTCGACCTCGACCGGGTCGGGCACGGCGCCCGTGACCAGGGCGGCGGGCCCGAAGTCGGGGGCGCCGGCGGCCCTTGTGCGCAGGTAGACCCGCCGCTCGACCTGGTTGATCCAGGCGTAGTGGACCGTCCCCGATGGCGTGACGAAGAGCGACGCCGAGCTGTTGTCGGGCTTGCCCTCGGCGGCGCCCATGGTCACCGGCTCGCCGAAGGTCAGGGCGGTGTCGGCCTTGCTCCACAGGCGGGCGACGGCGCGCTCGGCGTTGCTGGCCACGTAGACCGTGCTGCCGAGGGCATCAATGTGGGGGTACTTGGTGTCCACCGAGCGCGACAGGCGCGAGGTGGTGATGTACACGGGGCTGCCCTGGGCCAGGACGAGGGGGAGGCCGGCGACGAGGGTGGACGCCAGCAGGGCGACGAGTAGCAGGGCTCGCTTCAACGGACGCTCCTCACTGGCTCAGGGCGCGCACGGCCCGCAGGCTGGCCCGCGCGTCCACGAGGGGCATATACTCGAGGCCGACGTAGCCCTTGTAGCCCCGCTCGCGCAGCACGCCGAAGATATGCTCGTAGTTAATCTCGCCGGTGCCGGGCTCGTGACGACCGGGCACATCGGCCACGTGGATGTGGCCGATCAAGTCAAGATTATCAACGAGCCGTACCGTCAAATTACCCTCGCTGATCTGCTGGTGGTAGAGATCGAAGCAGAGCCTGAGGTGGGGGGAGCCGACCTCGCGCACGATCGCGAAGCCCTCGTCGGACGACGAGAGGTAGACGCCGGGGTGGTCGAACTGGTTGAGCGGCTCGAGGGCCAGGCAGACGTCGGCGTCCGCGGCCGTCTGGACGGCCTCGCGCAGCAGGTCCACCATGTGGGCGCGCTGCTCGTCGCGGGGGACGCCGGGCAGGGCTGGGCCGCTGGTGACGAGCAGGGTGGGGCATGCCAGGTCGAAGGCCAGGGAGGCGGCCCTGGTGATCTCGTCGAGGGCCTGGCGGCGCTCGGCGGGATTGACGAGGGAGGAGCTGTTGCCGAGCATGGCGGCCACCTCGAGGCGCAGGGCCATTTTCAGGGCCAGGGTGATATTCATATCCTTGCCCTGGCGCGACCAGAACTCGAAGGCGGGGAAGCCCATGTCGGCCACGTACTCAAGGCGCTGCTCGAAGGGCTTGTCGCTGAACAGCATCTCGACGCAGACGGAGAAGCGGAGGGGCGGGAGTGTCGCCATGAGGCACCTCGCGTTAGTCACCACAGAGGCACAGGGGGCAGGGAGCGAACACCTGGGTGAAGGCGGCCGGCGCGCCACGGGAAGGGCGCCGGGGCGCTTAGCCCTGGGCGTCGAGGAGGGCGGCCACGGCGACGTCGAGCTGGCGGTCGCGGCCGACGGCCCACTCGCCGAGGGGCCGCTCGACCTCGACGTCAACGGGGCGGCCGCGGCCCTCGAGGTCCTCGCCCTCGGGCGTGACGATCGAGAAGCGCGGCAGGCGCAGCAGGGCGCCGTCCAGCAGGCGCATGCTGTAGGTCCAGATCACCGCGCCGGCCGTGGGGCGGCCGACCACCTTGCCGAGGCCGAGGCGGCGGTAGCTCTCGCTGAGCATCTCGGTGTTGCTGGCCGAGCGCTCGTTGGTGACGAGGACGGTCGGCTTGTTGAGAACCCGGTTGCCGGCCAGGTGGCCGGCGTCTGTGGCGGCCCGCTCGCGGAAGCCGCTGAGCAGGGCCGAGCGCCGCGTGAGCACGTCGAGGATGAAGGTCGCCGTGTGGCCGCCCCCATTGTAGCGCACATCCACGATCACGCCGTCCTTGCCGTAAGCCTCGGCGTCGAGGTCGGCCAGGAACTGCTGGTAGGCCGGGTAGCTCATGGTCTCGATGTGCACGTAGCCGAGGCGGCCGCCGCTGACCTTCGCGACGTAGCGCTCGTTGCCGTAGACCCAGTCGCGGTAGCGCAAGCGCCCGTACTCGGCGGCGTCCACGGGGCGCAGGGCCACCTCGCGGCGCGGCCTGCCGGTCGGGGCCTCGCCGAGGGTCAGGCGCACGCGGCGGCCCACGGTGCGCCGCAGCAGGCGGTCGAGGCTGGTGCCGGGGCCGAGGGCGACGCCGTCGAGGGCGAGGAGGTACTCGCCGGGGCGGGGCGGGCGCTCGAGGCTGGCCGCGGGGCTGTCGGGGACGACCCGCTGCACGCGCAGCCGGCCGCTCGAGCACAGCTCGACCGGGTCGAGCAGGATGCCGGTGTAGCCGTCGCCGCCCGACCAGAGGCCGAAGCCGCTGCCGACGTGGGAAGCCTGGAGCTCGCCGGCCATCAGGTTGATCAGCGTGTGCAGCTCCTCGGCCGTCTGGGCGCCGGCCACCAGGGGCGCGAAGCGGTCGCGCAGGGCGGCCCAGTCCTGCCCGCGGAAGGTCGGGTCGTAGAAGCTGTCGCGCAGGGCGCGCCAGGCCTCGCCGAAGATCTGGCGCTTCTCGCGGTGGAAGTCTACGCTCAGGTCGCCACGGACGGCCACGCGCAGGGCGTCGCCGCCGCCGGGGAACTTGCGCACCGTGATCGTGCCGTCGTCGAGGTAGAAGAAGGCGCGCCCGTCCGGCGTGAACTGGACGGCGTGCTTGCCGCTGTCGGAGGCGGTGAGCTGGCGCGGGGGCTGGTCGGCGCGCGGCTCGTCCAGCGGCAGGGCCCAGACGTTGACCTTGCCGGCCACGGCGGCGAGCATGAGCAGGTCGCGGCTGTCGGGGCTGATCGCGGCGGCGGAGGCGTCCATCTGGACGGGGGTGAGGAAGCGCAGGCGCCGCTCGATGCCCTCGAACTCGATCAGGGATGAGGGATGAGGGATGAGGGATGAATCCTCGTCTTGCTTGGCTGTGCCAACCTCCGTATCATCAGCCTTGTCCGTGGTCGGCTGCTCATCCTCGGCGGGCTGCCCCTCGTGCTCGGCGGGCACCTCGCGGACGAGCTCGCCGGTCTCGACCGGCATCGGCTCGACGGGCCTGGCGAGCTCAACCTCCTCCGGCGGCTCGTCGTCGCGCCGGTCGCGGCTTTGGTCATTGGTCTTTGGTCTTTGGTCTTGCTGCTCGAACAGCTTCTCGAACTCGGCCTCGCGGAAGAGGGGCGCGGGGGGGCGCAAGTCAACGCGCACGACCTGGGCCTCGGCGCGGTACTGCTCGGTGGTGAAGACGAGGAACTGGCCGTTGGGGGCCCAGAGCAGGTCGCCGCCCTCGAGGTTGCTGAGGAAGGTGATCTGGCGCCGCTCGCCGCCCTCGACGGGGGCGACGTAGACATTGCTGAAGTAGCGCTCGTCCTGGGCGAGGAAGGCGAGCCAGCGCGAGTCGGGGGACCAGGCGAGGTCGGCGGCGACGACGAAGCGGGCGCGGCAGAGCTCGCGGGGCTCGCCGCCGTCGAGGGCGATCAGGCGCAGCGAGTCGAGGCCGGAGATGTAGGCGACCCAGCGGCCGTCGGGCGAGACGCGAGGGAGCAGCTTGGGGGCGAGGTCGGAGGTGAGGCGGGTCTCCTGGCGGGCGGCAAAATCGTAGCGGTAGAGCTCGTCCTCGCCGTGGCGGTCAGAGACGTAGACCAGGCCGCGGCTGTCGGGCGTCCAGGCGATCTGGCTCTCGCGGGCGCCGCTGGCGGTGACGCGGAACGAAGGGCCCTGGCGCAGGTCGCGGTCGGTCTCCTTGTCGGCGAAGTCTACGAAGACCTGGCCGCGGGCGACAAAGGCGAGCTTCTTGCCGTCGGGGCTGAGGCGCAGCTCGCTGAAGCCGCGGCCCCAGCTTTCCTCGCGGACGGGGGTGAGCTTGCCGTCGCCGCGGGCGCTGATCGGGATGGGGGCGGCCTCGCCGCCGGCGGGGTCGAGGCGCCAGATGCGCCAGTCGCGCTCGAAGACGATCAGGCCGGCGCGGCGGGCGATCTGGGGGAAGAGCAGGCGCCCATCGCGGAAGAAGGTGAGCTGGCGAGGGCCCTCGCCGTCGAGAGGCAGCTGCCAGAGGTTCTCGGCGCCGTCGCGGTCGCTGACGAAGAACAGGCTGCGCCCGTCGGGGGCCCAGAGGGGCCAGGCGTTGCGGCCGGCGTAGGGGGCGACGAGGGCGGTGAGGAAGCCCTCGGGGGAGCGGCGGGGGGCGTCGCCGGCGCGACCGGGGCCGGCGACCATGCGCAGGTTGGCGTAGCCGGCCTCGGCCCAAAGGGGCGACTCGGCGCTGGGGCCGACCCAGATCTCGCCTGGGGCGTAGGGGTTGGGGCCGCGGCGCCACCAGCGCTCGCGGATATTGCTGAAGGCGAGCTGCTGCCCGTCGGGCGAGACGGCGACCTGGCCGAGCTGCTCGTAGGGCTCGCTGTAGACCAGGGCGGGGGTGCCGCCGTCAAGGCCGACGCGGTAGATCGCGGCGCCGATCTGGTCGCGGTCGGCGGTGACGTAGAGGGCCTGGCCGTCCGGGGTCCAGTCCTCGACGGCGCAGTACTCGTCGTGGAAGGTGAGCTGGCGCACGGGGCCGCCGGCCAGGGGCAGCACGTAGACATCGCCGCGGCCGCTGCGGCTGGCGCTGAAGGCCAGGCTGGCGCCGTCGGGGCTGAAGCGGGGACTGAAGTGGGAGGCGGGGTGGGCGGTGAGGCGCTCCGCGGGGCCGCCATCGGCGTCGGCCAGCCAGAGGTCGCCGGCGTAGAGGAAGGCCACGCGGCGGCCATCGGGGTCAACGGCGGGGGTGCGGAAGTAGGGTTGGGGAATAGGGTCGCTCACGGCTCCTCGCTACGAACATGGGCGTGCTTAGGTTTTACCATGAAGCGCACGAAGAGGAGCGAGGCTGATGCGTTGCCGCTCCTGGGGCCGGGCGACCACGTGGGGTCGCCCGTACCCTCGCGCAAAGGGTCGCGTGGGAGCAGCCGCGGCCGGTCACTGGCGCTCCCATGTGATCGCCCGGCTGAGCACGCCCTCGGCGAGGGCGGGCAGCAGGCGGGCGAGGGCGACGCCGAGGCGGTCGCCGAGGGTGACGTAGGCAAGCCGGGGCTCGCGGCGGGCGGCGCGCAGGATGGCGCGGGCCACGGCGTCGGGGGGGACGCCGCGGGGCGCGACCCGGCGGCGGTCGCGGCCGGCGCCGAGCCGGTTGGCGCGGAAGCCCGTGCGGGTGGTGCCGGGGCGCAGCGTGGTGACGGCCACGCCGCTGCCGCGCAGCTCCATGCGCAGGGCCTCGCCGAGGCGCTCGAGGGCGGCCTTGGCGGCGGCGTAGCCGCCGAGGTAGGGCAGGGGCTGGGCGGCGAGCACGGACGAGACGTTGATGATCTGGCCGCGGCCGGCCATGTGGGGCAGGGCGGCCTGGATCAGGCGCAGAGGGCCGAGCAGGTCCACGGCGAGGGTGCGCTCGAGGTCGGCGGGGTCGAGGGCGGCGACGGGGCCGGCCAGGCCGACGCCGGCGTTGTTGATCAGGATGTCGAGGCGGCCGAAGCGAGCCACGGCGGCCTCGACCAGGGCGCGGCAGGCGGCGGGGTCGGCCACGTCGGTCGGGGCGACGAGGTGCTGGCCGGGCAGGCCGGCGGCCAGGTCGGCGAGGGGCGCGGGGGAGCGGGCGGCCAGGGCCAGGCGCGCGCCCTCGGCGGCGAACAGGCGCGCCGTGGCGGCGCCGATGCCGGCCGAGGCGCCGGTGAGGATGACGACTTTTCCGCGTGGGTCCATAGGGGGAAGGATGAAGGATGAAGGATGAAGGATGAGGGCTGAATCGCGCCGGCAGGATTCAGCCTCGAGCCCTCAGCCTTCAGCCCGTCAGATGCTTACAGATGCCCGCCTTGATCGTCTGGCCGGGGACCTCGTGGCCGAGCATGGCCTCGAGCATACGGCTGACCTCCATGAGGGCGGGCAGGTTGATGCCGGTGGCGACGCCCATCTCGTGCAGCATATGGACGAGATCCTCGGTGCAGAGGTTGCCGGGGGCGCCGGGGGCGAAGGGGCAGCCGCCGATGCCGCCGACGCTGCTGTCGAACTCGGCGACGCCGAGCTGGAGGGCGGCGAGGATGTTGGCGAGGCCGGCGCCGCGGGCGCTATGGAGGTGCAGGCGCAGAGGCTGGCGGGGGAAGCGCTCGCGGAAGGCCAGGACGACCTGCTGGACCAGCACGGGGTGGGCCATGCCGGTGGTATCGCCGAGGGTCAGCTGCTCGGCGCCGAGGACGAGCAGGCGGGCGCAGAGGGCGAGCACGCGCTCGACGGGCACATGACCCTCGAAGGGGCAGCCGAAGGCCACGGAGAGCACGGCGTCGAAGGGCTTGCCGGCCGAGCGGACCAGCTCGCTCATGTCGGCGACGTTGGCGAGGGACTGCTCGACGCCCATGTTCACATTGCTCTGGTTGTGGCTCTCGGTGGCGCTGAGGAAGACCTGCACCGCGTCGGCGCCGGCGTCCACCGCGCGCCTGGCGCCGACCAGGTTGGGCGCGATGGCGCTGTAGACCACGCCGGGGCGGCGGCTGAGGGCGGCGAAGAGCTCGGCGGTGTCGGCCATCTGGGGGACGTTCTGGGGCTTCACGAAGGCCCCGACCTCGATGTGGGCCAGGCCGGCGGCGGCGAGGCCCTCGACCAGGCGCAGCTTGAACGTGGTGGGGAGGATCACGTCCTCGTTCTGGAGGCCGTCGCGGGGGCCGACCTCGCGGATCGCGACGCGGGGGGGCAGGGCCTGCGGGCCAGTGGCAGCTGTCATCTTCGACCTCCTCTGGTGCCGGAGTTCTGCCGCATAGCTCATGGTAGAGGAGCGCGGGGGGCTTGTCAAACCTTGCAACCTTGCAGATCTCAAAGTTTTCGGGTTGACACGTAACTCATCTGTAACCATCCCTGGTACCCTCAGGCCATACGCGAGAGCGTGAACACAGGTAGCACACGGTTACACCCGAGCGTAACCATACAAGGAGGGCCCGCATGGACTGGACGAAGCAGGCGAACGACATGCTGAAGACCTTCACCAGCACACAGCAGAAGGTCTGGGAGAGCTGGGTCTCCTCGATGCAGCTGATGGCCACCCCGCAGAGCCCCGAGGCATGGCAGAAGACGGTCGAGACCTGGCGCACCACGGTGAAGTACGCCCTCGAGCAGCAGCTGGAGCTGACCCGCCTGTGGGCCGAGAACGTGGCGGCCTCGTCGGTCAGCATGCCCAGCATGCCCACCGTGCCCGGCATGCCCGCGATGCCCGGCGTGTCCACCAGCGCCGTGGAGTGGACGCGCCAGATGCTCGAGATGACCCGCACCTGGACGGAGACGCAGGTGCGCTTCTCGGAGAACTGGTTCGAGATGCTGAAGAAGGCCGAGCCCGGCGCGATGGCCCAGGGCTGGGATATGGCCCAGGCCCAGAAGATCATGGCGACCTGGCAGGATGCGGCCCAGAAGGCGGTCGAGGCCCAGACCCAGTTCAGCCAGATGATGATGAAGGCGGCCTCGAGCATGAACACGGTGGACGCCAACAAGAAGTAGGCGCCGCCCCCAGCCGACGACAAGCCCCCGCTCCACGCCCGAGCGGGGGTTTTTGTGTGAGGTGTGAGGTGTGAGGTGTGAGGTGTGAGGGTGATCCCGCCGCGACCATGGCCGCGCTCTATTCACACCTCACAGAGCGAGTGCAGCGAGCGGCTCACACCTCTACCTGTACCCCTCGGCCTGCATGTTGAAGAGGCGGGCGTAGGTGCCGTCGAGCTCGAGCAGCTCGTGGTGGGTGCCGAGCTCGCCGATGCGGCCGCCCTCGATCACGGCGATGCGGTCGGCCATGCGCACGGTGCTGAAGCGGTGGCTGATCAGGAAGGCGATGCGCCCGGCGGTCAGCTCGCGAAAGCGCTGGAAGATCTCGTATTCGCGCTCGGCGTCGAGGGCCGAGGTGGGCTCGTCGAGCACCAGCACCTCGCTGTCGCGCATGAAGGCCCGGCCGAGGGCGATCTTCTGCCACTGGCCCCCGGAGAGCTCGGCGCCCTTCTCGAACCAGCGGCCCAGGACCGTGTCGTAGCCCTTCGGCAGGCGATCTACAACCTCGTTGGCGCCGCCGCGCTCGGAGGCCGCGAGCACGCGGGCCTCGTCGGCGAGCTGGTCAATCTGGCCGAAGCCAATGTTCTCGCGGGCGGTGACCTGGTAGCGCACGAAGTCCTGGAAGATCACGCCGATGCACTGGCGCAGGTCCTCGAGGTCGTACTCGCGCAGGTCCACCCCGTCGAGCAGGATCTGGCCCTCGGTGGGGTCGTAGAGCCGGGTGAGCAGCTTGATCAGGGTGGTCTTGCCGGCGCCGTTGGCGCCGACGAGGGCGATCTTCTCGCCGGGGCGCACGATGAGGCTGACATCGCGCAGGGCGTACTCCTCGCGGTCGGGGTAGCGGAAGCTGACGCCGCGGAACTCGATGCCCTGGGCGATGGGGCGGGGCACCTTGCGGCCCTCGCCGGCGATCATCTGGGGCCGGAGCGAGAGGAAGCCGAACAGGTTCTCGAGGAAGAGGCCGGCCTCGTAGAGCTGGCCGGTGTTGAAGAAGATGCCCTGGAAGGTGCCCTGGCTCTGGCGGAACAGGGTCAGGTAGAAGGTCATCGAGCCGATCGTGATCGCGCCGCTGACCGTCTGCCAGACGATCCAGGCGTAGGCGCCGTAGTAGCTGGCGGTGGCCAGGAAGCCCCAGAGGGTGCTGATCAGCGAGCGGCGGCGGGCCAGGGCCTCGTCCTCGCGGGCGATCTTCCAGAACTGCTCCTGGTAGCGGGCCAGCAGCGGCTCGCCCAGGCCGAAGAGCTTGATCTCCTTGGCGCTGTGGTCCACCGTGAGCAGGTGCTCGAAGTAGTTCATCTTGCGGAACTCGGGGGCGCGCCAGGTGAGCAGGCGGAAAGTCAGCTTGCTGTAGCGGGTCTGCACGATGAACGAGGGGATGGTGGCGCCGAAGAGGATCAGGGCCACGAGGGGGCTGAAGGCGAGCAGGCCCACGGCGAACGAGGCGAGGGTGATCACATTCTCGACCAGATTGAAGCTGGTGCGGATAATGCTCATGGCGCGCCAGCTCGACTCGCGGCGGGCGTTCTGCAGCTTGTCGTAGAACTGGGCGTCCTCGAAGTAGTGCAGGTCGAGGGCGAGGGACTTCCGGATGATCGAGGTGTTGATCGTATTGCCGAGGCGGGCGTTGAGGATGTGCTCGGAGAGGCTGCGGATCTGGGTGAAGACCGCGCCGAGGGTGAGCAGCACGAACTCGACCGCCAGGAAGGGCGCGGTGGCCTGCAGGGCCGTGAGGGCGGGCACGCCGCCGGTGACGGAGGCGACGACCTCGTCTACGATCAGCTTGGCGACCCAGGCCTGGGAGATCGGCAGCAGGCCGCTGAGCATGGTGATCACGGCCATGACGACCGTGGCCGGGCGGCTGGACTGCCAGACCAGGGCGAACGCCTTGGGGACATTGCGAAAGGCCGAGCAGGCCTCGCGCCAGCGCTCGGCGAGCGACTTGGGCTCCTCGGGGGCGAGCCCGGGGGCGGTGGGGTCGGCGGCGGCGTGCCGCCGGAATGATCGTTCTCGTGCCATCTTTTTTGCTATGGGAGCTCCTTTCAGAAAAAAGGCGACTCGCATAGTGTAGCGCCCCGGGGGCCCGGCCGCATCATACTCCGGTCTCATCATACCCCCTCCCCGTACCACGGCGCCAGCCAGACGGGCCGGAGGGGACCTGGAAAAACGGGGAGGGCGCAACATTTCGTGGTATGCTGGCGTCTACTCGCTACGGGACGTCAACCGTCGGCGGGGCGGCCCGCGGCCGGCTGCCCCGCCCCGGGCCGTCCTCGTCTCAAGCCCCACCGGCGCAGCGCGCTGCGCCCCCACCGCGGTGCCCGCTATGGGGGGGGTCCTCGCGCTGGGGGCGGGGCTGG
>DAOLDO010000142.1:0-10261 GCA_035327325.1 Chloroflexaceae bacterium
CGCGCTGCTCGTGGCGGGCGTCGAGCCAGATGACGAAGTGCTCATGCCCGGCCTGACCTTTGTCGCCCCCGCCAACGCCGTGCGCTACGCCGGCGCGTGGCCGGTCTTCTTCGACGTGGACGAGCGCTACTGGCAGCTCGACGTCGATCAGGTGGCCGCCTTCCTGGCCCAGGAGTGCTCCTGGCGGGACGGGGCGCTGCGCAACAACGCCACCGGTCGGCGCGTCCGCGCGCTCTTGCCGGTGCACATCCTGGGCCACCCCGTCGCTATGGACCCGCTGCTCGAGCTGGCCCGTCGCTACAACCTGGTTGTGATTGAAGACGCCACCGAGAGCCTCGGGGCGAGCTACAAGGGCCGCCCCGCGGGCGCCCTCGGCGATATCGCCTGCTTTAGCTTCAACGGGAACAAGCTGATCACGACCGGCGGCGGGGGCATGATCGTCACCGACAACGCCGACTGGTCGGCCCGGGCGCGCTATCTGACGACGCAGGCGAAGGACGACCCTGTCGAGTACTACCACACCGAGATTGGCTATAACTACCGCCTGACCAATGTTCTGGCCGCCTTCGGCGTGGCGCAGCTCGAGCGGCTGGACGATCACATCGCCCGCAAGCGCGAGATCGCGGCGGCGTATGCCCAGGCGCTCGGCGGCGCGCCCGGCGTCCAGTTGATGGCCGAGTCCCCCGATGCGCAGAGCGTGTTCTGGATGTATACCATCCTGCTGGACCAGCGCCGGTTTCGCCCCGACAGCCGCGGTGTGCTGCGCGCGCTCGCCGAGGCGAAGATCCAGACACGGCCGCTGTGGCATCCGATCCATCGCCTGCCGCCGTTTGCCCAGTGCCAGGCGTACAGGATCGAGGTGGTCGATCGTCTGTATCGGGAGGCCCTCAGCCTGCCCTGCTCGGTCGGGCTCACGCACGAGCAACAGCAGTACGTGATCGGTGAGCTGAAGCGGCAGCTGCAATGACCGCGCTCAGGGACGCGCTCAGGAGTATGGGAGCGTTTCGACAGCTGCCCGCGCTGCTCACGGGCAAGGCGAGCGTCGAGTTTCTCGCCTTCTCCGGCTCCCTCCTGGCCCTGCAGGGGTCGCGCTTTGTGGTCAGCGTGATCGCAGCCGCCGATCTGGGGGCGGCAACGTACGGGTATTGGAACATCCTGTCGCTGGTGCTGCTCTACGGGCTCTACCTGCAGCTCGGCGTGCTCAACGGAATGGGGCGCGATGTGCCCTACTATATCGGGCGCGGCGACGCGCAGCGCAACGAGCACATTCTCGCCGTCTCCTGGTCCGTCGCGCTCGTGTCCGGCGTGGTGGGGGCGGCGCTCACGCTGGCCGCATCGTTCTGGTACGCCGAGGTGCGCACGGCGTTGCAGCTGCTCGGCATGACCCTCGTCGCCCAAGTGCTGTTCCAGTACTTCCAGTTCCGCCTACGCGCCGAGCTGCGCTTCGCCGAGATGGGCTGGCTGCAGTTCGCTACGGCCGTCGCGTTGCCCCTCTGGTATTTCCTCGCCCGTCCCTGGGGGCTGGCGGGCTTTGTGGCCGCCCAGGGCCTGGCCACCGCAAGCGGCGTGTTTCTAGCCGCGCGCCTGGTCGGGTTTCGACCGCTGTTCGTCCTGGACAGGGTCGAGACGGCGCGGCTTGTCCGGGTCGGCTTCCCGATCATGGCCGCCGGCATCCTCTTCAGCCTGCTTACGACGGTTGACCGCTGGGTGATCCTGGGCTTCCTGGGAGTAGAGCAGCTGGGTTACTATACCCTAAGCATCCTGTGCCTGAGTCTGATTGGCCTCTTCCCCCAGATGGTGACATCACAGATGTACCCGCGCCTGGCCAGGCGCTATGGCGAGACAAACAGCGTCCCCGCCCTGCGGCGGCCCCTGCTGCTCCAGGGTCTCCTGGCCTTCGGCATCACGCTGCCCGTCGTGATCGTCACGTACCTGAGCCTGCCGTTGCTGACGACCCACCTCCTGCCCCAGTACACACAGGGGGTCGCGCCGGCGCGGCTGGTGCTCCTGGGTATGCTTAGCCTGCCGATCAGCGGGACGATCGGGAACTTCCTGAATGTGATCGGGCGGCAGTGGTGGTTCATGCTGGTTCAACTAGGCGGGATCTGCGTTCAGCTCCTCGCCGGTGTGCTGTTTGTGCAATGGGGATGGGGCCTGGGCGGGGTGGCCCTGGCCGCCGTCGTGACCTATGCGGCGACCACGGCGGCCCTTGTGGGTATGGTGTATCGGCTGTCCGGCGAGACGGGGCCGGCGCCCGGGAGCGCCGGGGCAGCCTAGTTTACAGACCGTTGTATCGTGAGAGGGATAGGTCATGCAGCGGAGTGGCACATATGGAAGGCCGGCCCCCCTGGTGCCTGTGCTGCTGTTTCTGGGCATCACAGCCCTGCTGCTTGCTGTGCTGCTCGTGCCGCTCGCGCAGAGCGCGCTGGACGGCGATCTGAGGATCCTGGATCTGCTGTTCGCCGCCTCGGTGTTGCCGTTCCTGGCCGTGATCATCCTGTTCCCGCGCTGGCGCGCCGCCGCGGCGATCGCGCTCATCTTCATCCTCCCCGGCCCTATAGATAGCCTGCTGCCTCGCGTGAGCATCGGCTACACGCCTGACGCATCGCTGCGCATCGTCTCCTTGTTGGATCTCGTGTTTCTGCTGGTCGTCGTCCTGCGCTGGCCCGTCATCAGGCGCCAGAAGCTGCTCTCGCCGACGCTGCTGGTGCTCCTGGCGGCGATGACGATCCTGTCGGTGTTGAGCTCGTTGAGCAGCCTGGATCGCCTGCTCGGGTATCGCGAGGGGGCCCTGCTGACGGGCATCCTGCCTCTGCGGTTGTTTCTGGTCTATCTCTTCGTCTCCAGCTCTATCCACACGGCGAGGCAGGTGAGCGACCTGCTGCTTGGCGTGGTCGTCGGCGCGTTGGGCCTGCTGGCCAACGGCGCGTACTTCTCGCTTGTCAATGCCTCGCCCCGCTTTACCGCGGGGGTCTTCGGCAACAACACCTTTGGCAACGTGCTCGCTATCATCGGGCTTATCGCTGTGGGCATGTTCCTCCTGCCCGCCCCTCGGCACTGGCGCTACCTGGGGCTCGTGACAGGCGGGCTCTGTGCCGTAGGGATCGTCCTCACGGGCACCCGCATGAGCGTCGTCGCCTTTGGGCTTGGGGCGATCGCGCTGATCACCGCGATGCCGATCGCGCTGCCACGCCGGTTAACGCTGATCGGCCTGATTGTGGGCGCGAGCTCGGCGGTGCTGCTGGTCGGCGGGCGCCTGTTCAGCACCAGCATTTCGCGCCTGCTCGATCTGCCCCGGCTGATCCTGAGCGGCGAGCTGCTGGGCGTGTCGGAGATGCAGACGCGCCTGACCAACTGGGCGGTGTCGTTCCAGATGCTCGAGGAGCACCCGTGGCTCGGCATTGGTCCCGGCCAATGGAACTTTGAGCGCATCGAGCATGGCCTCTGGCTGTGGATAGATGTCTTTGATCCCCATAACGGCTATATTCTGCTCGCAACCGAATATGGGCTGCCCTTCTTGCTCCTCTTCGCGCTTCTGGTCGGCTACTGCTTCTGGCAGGGGCTCGCGGCACTGCGCGCCGCCTACGCCCGGCGCGATCGGGTGGTCGCGGCGACCTTGCTGCCCGTGCTGATCGCCGCCGCGGCGATCGCCTTGACCGAGCTCACCAACGCCGGGCTGCTCAAGCTACACCTGCAGCTCTTCTACGGCGTCGTCTTCTTCACCCTCGTCGCCAGCCGTCGCTTCGCTCAGTCGTCCGAGCAACCACAGCAGCGCGCAGCCGGCGTCTCCCCCTCGGCGCAGGCGCTGCCACAGTCCATCAGCGCATCCTCATGATCATCTTGCTGGTTGATCCGAACTCCATGGTCGAGACGGCCCTGAGCGCCGTTCAGCGGGCGCATCCTGGCGTGCCGGTGAAGATCGTCGCGACCGGAGCCACGCCGCCGGCGCTCCCCGATAGGGTGGAATGCGCCTACCTGAGCGGCTATAGCCAGTTGACCTTTCGGGAGCGGCTGGATACGGCCCGACGGTTTAGCCAGAGCTGGTACTACAGCGATGGAACGGATTGTACGGTCTGGGGCCCTATCTCTGCTGGCGCAGTTGCCGAGATTGATTTTTTCCTTTTTTTCGTCCGGCTCATCGAAGACGTTGACATGCTCTGCGGCTTGTTGATGCGCGAGCGGCCGGAGCGGGTCTACCTCTGTGGCGCAAACCAGCGTTACCTCGAGGCGCTGTTCCGCGCCGTGGCGCCCGACATGCCGACCGTCAGGGGGGGCCGGACGCGCCGTGGCCGGGATCGCGCCGGCGAGTCGAGCCTGCGCGCCTGGCTCAAACGTCGTGGGCTGGACCGCGCGTTGTCGTTTGTCGCCAATCAGGTTCTCGCTTCTGTCCACCCGGGCTTCCGCACGCGCCCTGTGCCGTATAGTTGCCACGTCATCTTGTTCGAGATGATCGTCCCGTCCTCGTATGAAACGCTCTCTACGGCCTACGAGCAGCTTGCCGCCGAGCCGGTGGCGGTGCTGTCAACCGACCCGCGCGCAACCTTGCGCTTGCTGCGCAAAGGTCTGCGGCCACTCGTGCTTTCCGAGGGCGATAGTGCCCAGGCTCGGGCGATCGAGGGCGCGGCCAGGAGGTCGCTGAGACAGACCTGGCGCAGGCTCGTGCAGCGCCCTCCCTCGCTGCGGCTGCACGGCCACGATCTGTGGCCGCTGGTGCGGGCGAAGGCGCACGACTTCTTCCGGTTCCAGGCGGCCTTGATTATGCGCGAGCATGCCTGCCTGCGCACATTGGCCGAGCGCCAGGGTTGGCGAACAACCATCTCTTCCTCGCACCTGCATCATTTTGGGCGCCTCTGCACCGTGCTGAGCGACCAGGGCGGCCCGGCCTCGATCACGATCCAGCACGGCGTCGTCGGGGTGCATACCTATCTCCCGATGCTGGCGACCAGGATCGCCGTGTGGGGCGAGCTCGTCCGCGAGTGGTTCGTCGCGCAGGGCGTGGACCCGGCGCGGGTTGTGATCACCGGCCAGCCCCGCTTTAAGCGGGCGAAGCCCGGGGATGCTCCGCCGGACCCGCTCGGCCCCGGCGGGGGGGTCGTGCTGATCGCGACCCAGCCGTTGGGCGGCTCGTTTCAGCGCGCGGTGAGCGAAGCCGTCCTGGCCGCCGCCCGCGCGCTGCCGGCGCTGCGGTTTGTGTTTCGCCCTCACCCCGACGAGCCCCTGGAGCAGTATGAGACCGCCTGCCGCGCCTCGCAGCTTCCAAATCTCGTTGTCGAGCGTGGCGGCCTCGTGGCAGCCTTGGAAACCGCCTCGTTCGTCATCACCCACAGCTCCACCGTCGGCCTGGAGGCCCTCCTGCTGCAGAGACCTTTGATCGTCTTCAATCCTTTTGGCTGGCCCGAGGAGGTGCCCTATGTGTCCTCTGGCGCCGCGCAAGAGGTGCGCGACGGGCAGGAGCTTGCAGCCTATCTCGCACGGCTGCTCGAGGCGCCCGGCGCTTACGCCGCCGCCGTGAGGACGGCCCAGCGCTTTGTTGATGGCTACGTCAACTTCGATCAACAGAGCGGGGAGCGGCTCCGCGAGCTGCTGCGCACATTTGCCTCGCGTTGAGGCCGGGCCGATGATGCTCAAGCGTGTAGGAGAGTCTAGCGCAAGGCGTTCCAGATAGCGCCAGGTAGGGAGAGAAAGACGTGCGGATCGCACTGATGGGCACCCGGGGCATCCCCGCCAGCTACAGCGGCTTCGAGACCTGCGTCGAGCAGCTCGGTCAACGCCTCGTCGCCCGCGGCCACGAGGTCACCGTGTACTGCCGCAGCCACCACATCACCTACGACCGGCCGACCTACAAGGGGATGCGGCTGGTCAGGCTGCCGACCATCGCCAACAAGTACTTCGATACCCTCGCCCACTCCCTGGTCTCGTCGCTGCACGCCCTGCCCCGGCGCTACGACATCGCCCTGTACTTCATCTCGGGCAACAGCCCCGTCACCTGGATCCCGCGCCTGGTCGGCACCAAGACGGTCCTGAACGTTGACGGCCTCGACTGGAAGCGCGAGAAGTGGCCGGCCTTCGCCAAGGCTTACATCCAGATCGCCGAGTGGCTCGCCACCTGGATGCCGGACCAGTTCATCACCGACTCCACCGTCGTGCAGAGCTTCTACCGCGACCGCTTCGGCTGCGAGCCGCCCTATATCACCTACGGCTCCGAGATCGAGCGCCTGCCGCCCGGCGAGACCCTGGCGCGCTTCGGGCTCGAGCGGGGCAAGTACGTGCTGTTCGTGGGCCGCATGGTGCCCGAGAACTGCGCCCACCATCTGGTCGAAGCCTTCCAGGGCCTCGACACCGACATGAAGTGCGTGATCGTGGGGGACGCGCCCTACGCCGAGCAGTACAAGGCGCGGCTGCGCGAGCTGGCCGAGGCCGACCCGCGGGTGGTGCTGACGGGCTACGTCTTCGGCAAGGGCTACCACGAGCTCGGCTCCAACGCCCACATCTTCGTCGAGACCTCGGGCGTGGGCGGCACCCACCCGGCCCTCACCGAGGCCATGGCCTTCGGCAGCTGCGTCATCGTCAACGACACCGCCGAGAACCTCGAGACCATCGGCGACGCCGGCTTCAGCTACAGGGGCCGCCAGGGCGCCGCGAGCCTGCGCCCCCTCCTGGCCCGCCTGCTCGCCGACCCGGCCCTGGTGCGCGAGTACCGCCAGCGGGCCGAGCAGCGGGCCCAGACGGTCTTCACCTGGGACGCGGTGACCGACGCCTACGAGGCGCTGTTCTACGAGCTCGTCGGCCGGACCCGCCCCCTCCCGCCGCAGGCGTAGGACCGCGCCGGAGCTTCGTCTCAGGCCCGTACGACCTGCGCCTGATTGCCTCGAACCGGCACCCGTGGTACACTAGCGCCGCTTATCACAGGCTGTTCTCTGATCCACGACGGCGTGGGCAACGGGCCCCCCTCCAGGGCGGCAGCGGCCGTCAATGTCAGGACAGTAGGTCTTCTATGCTCGACCGGCTGAGGTACCGCATCACTGGTAGCGTCCTGTTCTGGGATCTGCTCCTCACCCTCCTCTGTCTCTACGCCTCGTCAACGGTTCGCTTCTACATCGATCTCGGCTACGACCTGACCCGCCAGGCCGTGCAGCTCCCCTGGCAGCTCTACGTCAGCGTGGCGGTGATCTGGCTGATCGTCTTCCTGCTGCTCACACCGCAGCGCGCCATCTTCACCAGCAGCCTGCTCGAGGCGATCGGGCGCCTGGCGGCGGCGGTCGTGCTCGCCTCAGCCAGCTTCGCCGGGCTGCTCTACCTCTCGTTCCGCGACGTCTCGCGCCTCCAGTTCCTCTACTTCGCCGCGATCAACCTGGTCGTGCTCCTGCTGGTGCACCTGCTGGTGCGCGCCCTCATCCTCTCGCGGGTCCGGCGCAGCCAGCGCCGCGTCCTGGTCGTCGGCGACCCCGAGGCGGCCGCGCGCCTGGCCGAGGAGTTCGAGCGCCGCCCCTGGACGGCGGTCACCATCGTCGGCTACACCAGCGACGCCTACGACGCGCCGGCCAGCGTGCCGCGCCTCGGCACGATCGACGAGACCCCGCGCCTGATCCGCGAGCAGGGCGTCGAGGAGGTGATCTTCGCCCTGCCGCCCCAGCAGCACGAGCGCGTGGCCCGGCTCTCGCTCGCCCTGGTGCAGCAGCCGATCATGCTCCACATGGTCCCCGGCGTCCTCGACCTGACCTTCGCCCGCACCCCCGTCGAGACGGTGGGCGGCATCCCGCTGATCAGCCTGCGCGAGTCGGCCCTCACCGAGTCGCAGCGCCTGCTCAAGCGCTTCTTCGACATCACCGCCAGCGCAGGGCTCCTCGTCGTGCTGGCGCCGGTCATGCTCGTGATCGCGCTGCTGATCAAGCTCGAGTCGCCCGGGCCGATCTTCTTCCTCCAGGAGCGTATCGGCGAGCAGGGCCGCCGCTTCAGGATGATCAAGTTCCGCAGCATGTACCAGGACGCCGACCGCCGCTGGCGCGAGGTGGCTCGCCGCGACGTGGACGGCAATCTCATCCACAAGAGCGAGGACGACCCGCGGGTGACCGGGGTCGGCCGGAGGCTGCGCCGCACCAGCCTCGACGAGCTGCCCCAGCTGATCAATGTACTGCGCGGCGAGATGAGCCTGGTCGGCCCCCGCCCCGAGATGCCATACGTCGCCGCCGAGTACAAGCCCTGGCAGTGGCAGCGCTTCCGCGTGCCCCCCGGCATGACGGGCTGGTGGCAGGTCAACGGTCGGGCCGGCAAGCCCATGCACCTCAACACCGAGGACGACCTCTACTATATCCAGAACTACTCATTCTGGCTCGACCTCTGGATCCTGCTGAGGACGGTCTCGGTCGTCTTCCAGGGCCAGGGTGCCTACTGAGCCCGCCGGAGCCCGCCCAGCGCCCATGTATCCACCAGCGAACTCGGCGAGCGTCACCCGGGCCGGCCTCGCCCCCGCCGCGGGCGCCGCGCCCCGGATGGCCCTGGCCGCGGGCGAGCTGACCGTGCTGCGCTGGCTCGTCCCTCTTGCCCTGCTCCACGGCCTGCTCTACCTGGTGCTCCTCCCCCCCTGGCAGCACTACGACGAGACGGCCCACTTCCTCTACGCCGCCGAGGTCGCCGCGGGCGAGCTCGAGGCGCCCGGGCCCGCGTCGGTCGCTCTCCGGCGCGAGATCGCCGCCTCGATGTACCGCTTCCGCTTCTACCCGCCCGGCTTTCGCCCCGACCTTGTCTCGCCCCAACCGCCCGAGGTCGGGATCAACCAGCGCGTCCATCCGCCCCTCTACTACGCCCTGGTCGCTCTGCCCCTGCGCCCCCTGGGCGCCCTGTCGGTCGAGGTCCAGCTCTACGCCGCCCGCGCCGTCAGCCTCGCCCTCTACGCGCTCACCATCGTGGCCGCCTGGCGCGTCGCCGTGGCCCTCGCCCCCGACGAGCCCGCGGTCCAGTGGGCAATCCCCCTGCTCGTGCTGCTCGCGCCGGCCTTCGCCGACATCATGGCCGCGGTCAACAACGATGTGCTGCTCAACTTCAGCCTCACCGTCGCCCTGCTCGGCGCGGTGCTGCTCGTGCGCGACGGCCCGCGCCCGCTGCCACTCGCCCTGGCCGGCCTCGGGCTCCTCGTGGCCGTGCTGACCAAACGCACCGCCCTGGTCGCGACGATCCCCCTGGCCCTCGCCCTGTTCTGGGCGCTGTACCGCAGGCCCATGCGCTGGTGGACGCTGCCCCTGATCGCGCTCGGCGCCGCCGCCGGGCTCGGCCTCGCCATCCTCGAGCCCGCGGTCGCCACGGGGCCCTCGGGCGACCACGTCGTCCTCGCGGTGCGGCCCTGGTTCGCCGACCTCAGCCAGCGCTATCTGCGGGTCTCCCTCGACGAGCTTGTCCGCTCGCTGTCCGACCCGACCCTGGTCGGCGACCGCTACCGCGCCCTCGTGGCCGTCGCCTTCGCCGGCTACTACGGCCACTTCGCCTGGGGCGGCCTGGCCGTGCACCCCGCCTGGACCGCCGCCCTCGCCGCCCTCGCCCTCGTCGCGACGGGCGGCCTGCTCGCCGGGCGCGTCGGCGCACGCGACCGCCTGCCCCTCTGGCAGCGGCGCGCCCTCTGGGTCTTCCTGGCCGCCGTCGTCGTCGCCTGGGTCAGCATCTTCATCAGGCTGCACCCCCTGCCGCCCCTCAACCAGCCCGTCTACATCCCCCGCGGCCGCTATATGTTCTGGACCATGGTGCCGACCCTCTGGCTCCTCGCCCTGGGCCTCGCCTGGGCCGCCCCCGGGCGCTGGCGCCCCTACGCCCCCGCCGCCCTGGTCATCTTCTTCGTCTGCCTCGACCTGGCGGCCCTGCTCTGGACGGTCGTCGGGCACTACTACCGATGAGCGCCGTGCCCCGCCTCCCGTGGCCGGCCCTGGCCCTCCTCGGCGCGGCCCTGACCCTGCTCGCCGCCCTGATCACGGTGAGCGCGCCCGGCGCCGGCCCGCCGCCGGGCCCCGGGGCGGTGGTCGCCCTGGCCGACGGCGATGCCATCGCGTGGACCTTCACAGCCGAGCGCGGCGGGCTCAGCGGCATGCGCGTCTGGCTCGCCCGGCCCGCCCCCGCAGGCGCCGCCCTGGCGCTGACGATCGCCGACGCCGAGCTGCCCGGCCTCCCCCTGGTTAGGGCCGCGGCCCCCCTGCGCGCCGCCGGCCCCGACGGCGCCGTCAACCTGGCCTTCTCTCCGCTGCGCGTCGCCGCCTCGCCCCAGGCGCCGACCGCCACG